>JAZNHQ010000026.1:0-3676 GCA_045577035.1 Faecousia sp.
CGGCATCACCCTGGATCTGAACGGCCATAAGCTGACTGCAAAGTCCCTGTTTGGCTTCCCCACCAGTCTGGTGATCGACAGCAGCGAAAATGCAGCAGGCTTGCTGGATGCAACCCTGGAGGCACTGTCTGCTTCCAATTCCCAGCTTCCGTTGTATGACAGCACAAAGGGCGGCTACCGGTTCTTCACCGCAACGGTGGAGGCACTGGGTATCCGGGACGGAAAGAATGACGATGCCCAGTTCTGGTTCCGTATGGAATTTGAGAATCCGGAAGCATATCAGATTTTGGCAAACGGCAATTCCGGCATGACGGTCGGTGGAAGTCTGCTGGTGGGCGAGGATATGGATTTCACGATCCAATTCCAGGACAGCACCGTGACCCTTTACGGTCAGAAGGAAGTAAATGCTACCAGCGGCCAGATTGCCGGTATTTACCTAAATATTACATCTATCAGCAAGGCAGGCGGCGAAGCGGTTACTTTGATCCCCGTTGCAACCAGCGGCGGCGTGACCTTGACCATTTCTGATGAGGACATTGAACTGCTGACCAGAAAGGCAGAACTGAAGTGGGAGGAAGGCTCCGGCTTCTGGGGTTAAAGACAGTTTGATAAACAAAGGACCCGGCAGGAAAATTGATATGCTACCCCCATAAGAGACAGTGAAAAAGAAAAACTGTCTTTTATGGGGGTATTTCTATGTCAAAAAGGAAACGGATTAAAGCAGAAGATAAGATACGAATAGCCAAAGCATGTGCAAGCGGGACCATTGGCTTGAATGCAGCGGCAGATCAACTTGGGGTACATCAGAGTGTGGTAGATGATTGGGTACGGCTGTATCAAACCGAGGGTCTGGAATCGTTGCTCCCCCGGAAAGAAAACAGACGATACGACCCAGCACTAAAAGAAGCGGCAGTCAAAGACTATCTGTCCGGCAGAGGTAGCATCCGAAAGATATGTAAAATATACAAAATACGGTCAACTCGTCAGCTCAGAGATTGGATTATGGTGTATAATGGTCATAAAGACTTCAAGAAACAGACAGGAGGAAGCCGTATGACCAAAGGAAGAGAAACCACCCAAGCTGAGAGGATAGCAGTAGCAAAGGCTTGCCTCGCCAACGGCAAGAACTATGGAGAGGTTGCCATTGCCTACGATGTCAGCTATCAGCAGGCCCGGAGCTGGACCCTCAAGTACATAGAAGGCGGAGAGTCAGCGCTGGAAGACCGGCGTGGCCAGCGGAAGAAGGATCAGCAACCCCGGACAGAACTGGAGCAGGCGCAGATTGAGATCGAACAGCTCAAGCACAAGCTGAAGATGCTGGAAATGGAGAATCATCTGCTAAAAAAATTGGAGGAGATCGAAAGGAGGCGGGGCTGAGCCAGGTGCGGCAATCCCACATCTATCTGGCAATTAAGGAATGTAAAGAAGAATACGGAGATCCGGTAGAACTATCTTGCGATATGCTTGGTGTGTCCAGAGCCGCCTACTACCGTTGGCTTAGCGGCAAAAAGAGTACCAGAGAGTTGGAAAACGAGAAGATTGCAGAGATTATGGAGCAGATCCATACAGAAAGTCCTGACAAGGGTTACCGCCGTATTAAGGACGATCTGGCGCACGACCATAATCTGAATGTAAATGAAAAGCGAGTGCTTCGCATCTGCCGCAGTTTGGATATTAAGTCCACCATTAAGTACAAGAACAACGGCTGTACCAGACAAGCTGCCAATCCGCAGCACATTGCAAAGAATTGGTTGAACCGGCAGTTCCACGCAAGTATGCCCAACGAAAAGTGGCTGACGGATGTAACAGAGTTTAAGTGGTACGAAGGACCGAATGTACACAAGCTGTACCTCAGTGCAATCCTTGATCTGTATGACCGCAGAATCGTTGCATTTATTATCCGAGACCGCAATGACAATCCTCTTGTATTCGATACATTGGATGCAGCCATTAGGGCTAATCCGAACGCACATCCTCTATTCCACAGTGACAGAGGGTTCCAATACACCAACAGAACCTTCTACAACAAGCTGAAGAAAGCCAAGATGAAGCAAAGTATGTCCAGAGTTGCCAAGTGTATTGACAACGGCCCAATGGAAGGCTTTTGGGGCATTCTGAAGCGAGAGAGATATTACGGCAAGCGTTTTACAAGCCGTGATGAGCTTGTGCAGATGATTGAGAATTACATCACCTACTACAACAACCGCCGGGTACAGCGCAACCTGGGCGTGCTGACACCGATGGAGAAGCACTATGGCTATCCGTTGGCAGCATAAAAAGACTTCCGGCAACCCAAACCGGGTCACCGGAAGCAAGAAATTTTTTATTTTATTTCACTGTCCACTTGACGGGGCGCAGTTCAACCCGCCTTGGCGGGTTCTTTTTTATGCTTTATTCTGCTTTTGCTTTCTTCTTGCGAAGGATCAGGATCACTGCGACCGCCACTGCCACTGCGATCAGTGCGGCTGCGCCGATTGCAATGAAGAGGATCGTATTGTTGCCACCGTCTTTGTTTTCCGTAACAGCAGGCTTGGGAGCAGGCTTCATAGCATCCAGCTTCAGCTGGTTCAGTGTCTCCTCTGCTGCTTCCAGAACAGACAGCTTGGTAACTGCCGCCTTGGCAGATTCACTGAGAGAATCATAGTAACGGCGGGCTGCCACGATAAAATCGTAGTCATACATGCCGTCGCCGTCTACATCGAAGGTCTCGATCTCATGGGTAACCGCATTGCGCCACACCTGGAAAGAGGCAGATGCCTTTGTATAGTACACTTCTTCCGGGGTGGGACCTGCCGCAATATAGGCAAGATCGTTCTGAATATCATACCATGCCAGCACACCGCCGTAACGGGCTGTGTTGGGCTCACCGGCAAAGAACACCTTGCCATCGCCTGCGGTGGGGTTCAGCATACGCACCTGCTGGAACACGGTGCTCATCATCTCAAACAGCGGGAACGCATCGTTATACTCGGTATCGTACCGGGTGATGGTGCCGACGGAATAGTTACCCACCCACAGGTAGCCATCGTACCATATCATGCTGTCCACCTGGTGGTGATGGGTCGGGTACATTTCCACCTCACCGGTCTGAGTGTCGTAAATGCCCAGCAGGTTGGCACCGTAGCCACCGGTATACAGATACCGGCCGGTGGGATCGGTCTCCAGCGCATTCAGGTTAACACCCGTGCCGTAGCCCATGGAAATGCCGGAGCGCACCACTGTCTCATAGGACTCCAAATTGTAAAAATACACATCGATCATACCGGTAGCGGTATTATTGCTAGCCGCAACAAGAGACAGTCCGGGCAGACCTTCTGCATCTACAGATACGACTGCGCCTCTGGCACCAAGGGCAGATAGGAAAACGATCTCAGAGACCCGGCTAAAGGTCTTTGTTGCAGGATCATACTCGTACAAACATTTTGTACTTTCCTTGTCGTCCACATAGCCGCCCACATAGTACTTGCCATTGATCTCGTCTGTAAATACGCCGATCAGTTCGTTCTCAAGTCCCTCCACCCGATCCAAACGCACCATCTTATCACCGGTGATATCAATGTAAACCTTTGCATCGGATCTGCCAGAGAAGTTAGCATACAAAATGCCGTCGATGTAATTCAGATAGCTGACACCATAATGCTGCGAGTTCTTTTCGCCGCAGGTCGCATCCCGCACA
>JAZNHQ010000027.1:0-4540 GCA_045577035.1 Faecousia sp.
CCCGCACGGGGGACGAGCTGAGCTCCTAAATTTGGGGGCATCTGAGAATTTTTTTCGCCGAAGCACTTGACTTTTCCCATCGGATGTGGTATAATGACCCTGTTGTGGATCACACACGCCGGTGTGATGGAATTGGCAGACGTGACGGACTCAAAATCCGTTGATGGCGACATCGTGTGGGTTCGAGTCCCACCACCGGCACCAGAAAAGAACCCACATTTGTCTACGACAAGTGTGGGTTCTTTTCAACTAAATCCGTCCTATCGGACGGGATAAATCCCGCTTTCGTGGGATGAAATCACTTCGTGATAAAATCCGACTTCGTCGGGAGATAAGGACGGATTTAATTTCATCTGCGAAGCAGATTTCATCCGATCGGAGTGAGGATTTCATCGCGCTTTGCGCGATTTCATTGAAAATCGTCGGCCCCTGTAGTATAATGAATTTAAAGAGGTGATTTCGGTGGCTGAAAATAAACTTGCGGATACCACAAGCCTGTTACGGAACAGTTTATTATTCCACGGGAGAAATTGCAAAGCATATCTGCTATCTGGCAATTTGCAAATACGAAAACGATGCTTCCTACTACCTTTTTGGTTGCAATACTATACTTAAGCGCAAGAGGTGAGATACCACCATGAAGCTGAAACGGATTTTGTTTATTCTCCTGCAGTGTACCTGGGCGCTTGTGCCCACACTGATCGGATTTCTTGTGTTCCTGTTTTATTGCAAATGCCCCCATAAGATCTATCGGGGCTGCATTGATACCCGATGGAATATGTCCAGTGGTTTAAGCATGGGATTGTTTATTTTTACCCCCAATGCAGAAACCGGTCGGTCTGCAAAAATGAGAGTCCATGAATATGGGCATTGCCTGCAAAGTGCGCTGTTGGGGCCGTTGTATTTATTGGTGGGTTTAATTTCTATTGTATGGGCAGGACTGCCCTATTTCAAAAAGCTTCGCAGGAAAAAGCAGATTCCCTACACCGCTTGCTTCGTGGAAAGCTGGGCAAGCAAATGGGGTCAGCTGGCCACCGGCGAAGAGGCTATTTAAAAAACCCGCATTTGTCATTACGGCAAATGCGGGGGTCGCTTTATTTACCTGCAACAGACAGGGTTTCTACCAGCACGGAGGGGCTGCCGAAGGCGGTCTCGCCTGTGGCGGAGGGCAGGGTCAGGTTATTGGCCACAGCGGTGATATTCTTCAGCAGGTCATAGAAATTGCCTGCCACCGTAAAGGAATTCACATGGGTGGTCTTCTGTCCGTTTTCGATCATATAGCCCTCACTCTGCAGGGAAAAGTCGCCGGTGATGGGGTTGGCACCTGCGTGCAGGCCGGTCAGGGAGCGAATATACACGCCCTTAGAAACCTTTTGCAGCAGCTGTTCCTCCGTGAATTCACCGGGGGCAAGGTACATAGTAAAGGGCGCGATCCCCACCGGGGAATCGTATCGTGCCTTGGAGCCATTGCCGGTGGTTTCTGTGCCTGCCATGTTGGCGGTTTTCAGATTGTGCAGCAGAGTCTTCAGCACGCCCTGTTCAATGACATTCTTCTTGTAGGTGGGCGAACCCTCTGCATCAAAAGGCATGGGCATGGGATTTTCCGGATAGAACGGGTCATCCACCAGAGTTACCACAGGCGATGCAATGGTCTGTCCTTCCTGTCCGTCCAGCTTGGACAAGCCCTTTTGGGCACTCTCTGCGGAGAAAATACCGCTAAAAGTATCCAGCAGACTGCTCATGGCCTCCGGGTCAAAGATCACCGGGTATACCCCAGTGGGGGCGCTCTCGCCGCCCAGCTTACTTAGGGCAATGGAGGCTGCCTTGCGGGTCAGTTCTTCTGTGTTGATTTTTTCCAGCTGACCCATTTTCAGCTGGTAGTCGTTGGCCTTTTCCTTGCCGTCGGTGACCACTGCGCCTACCATCAGCGCAGACAGGGTATGCTCCACAGACAGATCCAGTCCCTTGGAATTGCAGATGGCAATGCTGGTCTTCTGACGGAACCCTCGGGTGATACTGCCGTCGGTCACCGCCGGGTCAGCGGCATACAAGGTTTCCTGGGTATCCAGTACCGCCTGGATCAGCCGATCCGTTTCCGGCAATGGGTAGATTTCTCTTTCTAAATTGGCATAGGTCATGCCGCCGGATGCCAGAAATACCGGCTCCTCCGACTCCAGAACGGACGCATTGTCCACAGCCTTCTCCACCACGGAAGCTGCCTGTTCCGGGTTCATTGCCTCTGTGGAGGCGTAGCCCATTTTTCCGTTTACGATGCAGCGGAAGCACACGCCGCCCTCATTGTTGGCAGAAAACTGGTTGATCTCGTGACCAAAGGCATTGACCATCATGCCGTCCTCTGCCTGGTAATACAGCTCATATTCTGCAATGCCCATGGCCTGCGCCTTGGCAACCACGGCATTCTTAAATTCTTGAAAAGTCATTATCGTCCTCCTACGGTGATGGCAGATACGCGGATCATAGGCTGTCCCACATTGGTGGGAATAGAGCCGCTGGATGCGCCGCACATGCCCTGACCCAGATCCAGGTCAGTACCCACCATGTCGATATCCATAAGCACCTGGCTGCCCTGTCCCACCAGGCTGGCGCCCCGGACAGGCTCGCAGATCTTGCCGTTGCGAACCATATATCCCTCGGTGACCGCAAAATTGAATTGACCGGTAACGGGATTGACAGAGCCGCCGCCCATTTGCCGGGCGTACAAGCCGTACTCCATAGAGCCGATAATATCCTCATTCTTGTCCGTACCCGGTGCAATATAGGTATTGGTCATCCGGGAGGTAGGCGCATAGGAATAGCCCTGACGGCGGCAGTTGCCGGTAGTTGCCATGCCCATACGGCGGCCACCCATTTTGTCGATCATATAGCTTTTCAGAACGCCGTTTTCAATGAGTACATTTTTCTGAGAGGGCGTACCCTCATCGTCAATATTCATAGAACCCCAGCTATTGGGGATGGTGCCATCGTCAATGGCTGTGACCTTAGAAGAAGCAATGGTCTGCCCCAGCTTATCCGCAAACTGGGAGCGGCCAAAGGCCACCGCAGAGGATTCCAGGGAGTGTCCGCAGGCCTCGTGGAAGATCACGCCGCCAAAGCCATTGTCAATGGCCACAGGCATGACACCTGCGGGGCAATAGCCTGCACCGGCCATGGTAACCGCCTGCCAGGCGGCCTGGATGCCGATATCTCTGGGGGCAATTTCTTCGAACATCTCCAATCCCATTCGTCTGCCGGGGGCGCAGGAGCCGGTCTGGGTCTGACCGTCATGCTCTGCAACCGCAGAGATGGACATGCGGGTACAGATCTGCCGATCCTGGGCATAAATACCCTCGGAGTTGGCAATGAGAATATTATGATCCACATCCAGCAGCGCACCTGTGACCTGGGTCACGGAGTCACTGTAATCCTTGGCAGCAAAATAGGCCTCTTTCAGAACCTCCACCCGCTGACGGTTGGCAATGCTGCCGGGCAGCAGCTTCACAGGATGGATATCCCGGATCTGCACGGGTGTTAACTGAATATCAATTTGGGCAGTTCCCTGTCCCAGGGCTTCCGCAGCTTGCCGGGCGCAGCGAATAAGGCCTTCCTCGGAGGTATCCACCGTGGAGGTGTTGACACTGCGCAGACCCTTACACACACGGATTCCCACACCGGCCACCACCGTATCCTTCACCGCATCCACCTTGGATGCGATCATGTGGACGGTGTGATTGACCGTATTCTCTCCATAGATCTCCGCATAGTCCGCTCCCGTAGAAGCAGCCACCGCCAAAACCTTGGCACATAGTTCTTTAGAAAGCATACTCTTTCCCCTTTTTGGTGATTTGCTATATTGTAGCATTATACCCATAAAAAAGCAAATTCCAATTTATCGCTCTGTTATTTCGATGCGTTGTAGGGACCGGCCTCCTCGACGGTCCCTACAAGGGTGTACGATAAATATGAATTTGCAAACAAAAAAGCAGGACTTGCGTCCTGCTTTTTGGGGGTGTCGTTTTTAGAGGTGCCCTTCAATTAGGCCTTGCCGGCGCAACCCAGAACGTTCACCAGCTTGTGGCGGACGATCTCCTTGATGTTGGCACGGGCAGGCTTCAGGTACTCACGGGGGTCGAACTTAGAGGGCTCATCGTTGAAGAACTTACGGATGGTGCCGGTCATAGCCAGACGCAGGTCGGAGTCAATGTTGATCTTGCACACGGACAGGGCAGCAGCCTTACGCAGCTGCTCCTCGGGCACGCCGATAGCATTGGGCATCTTGCCGCCGTTGGCGTTGACCATAGCAACATACTCCTGGGGAACGGAGGAGGAGCCGTGCAGCACGATGGGGAAGCCGGGCAGACGCTTGGTGACCTCTTCCAGCACGTCGAAGCGCAGAGCGGGGGGCACCAGGATGCCCTGCTCGTTGACGGTGCACTGCTCGGGAGTGAACTTGTAAGCGCCGTGGCTGGTGCCGATGGCGATAGCCAGGGAGTCACAGCCGGTCTTGGAAACGAATTCCTCAACCTCTTCCGGACGGGTGTAG
>JAZNHQ010000028.1:0-11534 GCA_045577035.1 Faecousia sp.
GTTTAAGAACATGGGAAAAAGGGGGGCTGGTGTGGCCCCCCTTCCTTTTTGGTATTTTGCTTAGAACAGAAGATTTCTTTCGGTTTCGGGGTCGAAGAAGTACATAGCCTTGCTGGGGAACTTCAGGGAGACCATGTGGCCTGCCTTCAGCTCTGCACGCTCCTCCTGGCTCAGACCCAGGGTGGGGATACGGCAGATCAGCTTCTCGCCATCCTCGGGCTTCACATGCAGGTGTACCTCACTGCCCATCATTTCGTTGACCAGCAGCTTACCGGTAACCACATCGGAAGCGGGCTCCTTGGCCAGCTCGATATGCTCGGGACGGATGCCCATGATCACCTCGCGGGAGGGGATCTGGTTCTTCTTCAGCAGCTCGCCCATCTCGCCATCCACAGGGATCTTGGCACCGAAGGGAGTTACATAGTACTGACCGTTCTCGCAGACCAGATTGGTCTTGAAGGTGTTCATCTTGGGAGCGCCGATGAACTCAGCAACGAACAGATTCAGAGGATAGTCAAACACCTCAGTGGGGGTGCCGACCTGCTGGATCAGACCGTCCTTCATAATGACGATACGGTCACCCAGGGTCATAGCCTCGGTCTGGTCGTGGGTAACATAGATGAAGGTGGTGTCGATCTTCTCACGCAGCAGAATGATCTCAGCACGCATCTGGTTACGCAGCTTAGCGTCCAGGTTACTAAGGGGCTCGTCCATCAGGAACACCTTGGAATCACGGACCATGGCGCGGCCGATGGCCACACGCTGACGCTGGCCGCCGGACAGAGCACGGGGCTTTCTGGTCAGCAGCTCGGTGATGCCCAGGATCTCTGCAGCTTCGGTGACACGAGCGTAGACCTCGTCCTGCTTGACCTTCTTCAGACGCAGGGAGAATGCCATGTTCTCAAACACGGTCAGATGGGGGTACAGTGCATAGTTCTGGAAAACCATGGCGATGTTACGGTCGCGGGGCTGCAGGTCATTGACCACAACGCCGTCGATCTCAACAGTACCGCCGGAGATGTCCTCCAGGCCGGCGATCATACGCAGGGTGGTGGACTTGCCGCAGCCGGAGGGGCCGACGAACACGATAAATTCCTTATCGGCAATGTCCAGGTTGAAGTTATCTACCGCAACCACATTCTTGCCGTATACTTTTTTAACATTGGTTAATTTTACACTAGCCATAATTTATACCTCTTATCCTTTTACTGCTCCGCCTGTTACGCCTTCCACATAGTACTTCTGCAAGCACAGGAACACGGTTGTCACAGGCACTGCCACCATAACGCCGGCAGCACAGAAAATCGTATACATGTTGTTCAGATTGGTTTTGGAAACCCATTCGTACATACCCACAGCAACGTTCATACCGGCACTGTTTTCATGGATGATGTAGCTTGCCATCATAAAGTCGCCCCAGGGAGCCATGAAGCCCATGAGAACGGTATAAATGATGATGGGTTTGGACAGGGGCATAATGACCTTGTAGAACACCTGCAGACGGGTTCGACCGTCCACACGGGCGGCCTCATCAAGGGTTTTGGGGATGGTGTCAAAGAAGCCCTTGGACACATAGTAGCCCATGCCGCTGCTGGCGCAGTAAACGATGATCAAGCCGATGGGAGCCATGTCCATGGTCAGACCGAAATCCGAGAAGACCTTGTAGATCAGGATCAGAGTCAGGAAGCCGGGGAACATGCCCAAAATCAGCATGAAGTTCATCAGGAACTTTCTGCCCTTAAAGCGCAGTCTGGACAGGGTGTAGCTCATGGACAGGATGAATACGGTCTGCAGAACAGCCACGCAAACGCCCATGAAGCCGGTGTTCAGGAACCAATCCAGGAAGTCTGTATTGTTGAACAGATACTTGTAGTTATCAAGGCCGAATTCCTTGGGCCACAGGTAACTGACCTGGGCTCTGGTCTCTACCCGGAAGGATTCCAGGACGATACCGAAGAAGGGGAACAGCCAAATGACGGTGATCAGGGTAAGAATGATGTAAATAATGGTATTGCCCAGCGTTCTGCTGGCCTTAGCACCAAGACCGGTCTTTCTGATCGTGGAGTCAGATGTATTTTTCATCAGCTAAAGTCCTCCTCGTTCTTGGTGGATGGGATGACGTTGTAGACGATCAGCGACAGGATCGCCACCACAAGGAACACCAGAATACCGATGAGCGAAGCCATATAGTATTTGGTTTCCGCACTTCCCAGGGTCATACGGTACAGCCAGGTGATCAGCAGGTCTGTGGAGCCCACGGATACGCCGCCCGCGGTACCGATTTCTGTATTAAGCGGGTTGCCGCCTGTTAGCAGGTAGATCACGTTAAAGTTGTTTAGGTTGCCCACGAAGCTTGTCAGCAGATAGGGACCGGTGACGAAGAGCATGTAGGGCAGGGTGATCTTTGTGTACTGCTGGAAGCTGCTGGCGCCGTCAATACGAGAGGACTCGTACAGATCCTGAGGAATATTCATCAGAATACCGGTGGCCATCAGCATGATGTAAGGAATACCGATCCAGATGTTGACGATGATCAACAGGATCTTGGCGCTGGTGGGATCACTCCACAAAGACAGGTTGTTGGCCTTGATCATGGAATCGGGGATCCAACCCAGGTTCAGCAGCAGCTTGCCCAGGTAGCCTGTGGCGTCAAACAGACGGGCCACATACAGAAGGGAAACGAACTGGGGAATGGCGATGGTCATAACCAGCACGGTTCTCCAGAACTTCTTCAGACGGATGCCCTTCTTGTTGATCATGATAGCAACGAACATGCCCAGGAAGTAGTTGGAGAAGGTGGCGAAGAAGGACCACATAAGCGTCCAGGACAGGATCTCACCGAAGGCAAGACCCAAGCCGCCCCGTCCAAAGTTGAACAGTTCGTTAAAGTTGTCAAAGCCTACCCAGGTAAACAGGTTGGCGTAGCCGTCATGGGCTGCGTCGTAGCTGGTGAAGGCAATGAGGATCATGTAGATAATGGGCAGCACGGTAAAGAACATGATACCCACAACAGGCAGAGCCAGCAGAGTCTTGTGGAAATCATTGTCCACCAGGCTGCGCAGATCCTGCTTTGCGCTCTTGACCTTCTTGCCCTGGGCAGTGATGTCCATGCAGATACGGCACTGCTTGACCTGCATTCTCCAGGTCCAGATAAAGGCAAAGATGAACAGAATGGTCAGCAGAGCATACAGCATGACCTTTACGGAGTCATCGCCAAAGGTGGTGGTGTAGCTGTCGTAGATCCAGTTATATTCTTCCTTGGGGCCTACAGTACCAACGGTCTGGCCCTTCTGGAACCACTGGCTCTTTTCCAGCCAGTACATACCGCCGCTGGGCACATAGAACATATACAGGAAGAAAATGACCTCAAAGGCCAGGAACAGCAGACCACGGGCGATCTGTCCGTAGAATAGGTTGCCGAAGCCGAAAATAAAGAAGGAGATCTTTACGGCCCAGTTGCCCTTAATAAAGGTGGTGCCGATGTCCTTCAGGCTGTTCCAAATACCCAGGCCGCAATTTTTAAAGAAATTGCCGATACCCTTGATGCCGCCCCAGATCCACAGGGGAATGGCAAACAGGAACAGCTTTAATTTGTAAAGAAGGGCTTGAAACTTATTGAGCTTCAAGTACTCTAAATCAGTTAATCTTTTCATAAGCAAAATATATAAACTGCGTTTATACGAGCTCCTTATCAGACTAAGAAGGCATTGTTAGCCGATACACAAGGGACAACCTCAAGAAACAGAGTTTTAGAGGTTGACACAAGACATTGCTGTCCTTGTGAACCGGCTAACAATGCCTTTTCGTTTAAAAAGTGGGGGAGAAGCCCGGAGGCTTCTCCCCCAAAGATTATTCTATGTTAAGTAAGAATAATTTGCTGATTAAGCAGCAACCAGGGAGACGGTAGCGGTCTCACCGTCGATGACCAGAACGACCTTGTAGGAGCCGTCAGCCTCAACAGCAATGTTAGCACCGTTCAGCTCGCCGTTTGCACCGTAGTTCACGTCCCAGGACAGGCCCTGACGAACCTTGAACTCTTCGCCAGCCTTCAGCTCCAGAACCTCGGAGGTCCAGGTGCCGGCGGGATCCTCGGTCATCTTGAAGTCGGTATCCCAAGAGGTACCGCAGATGGAGCCGATAACGGTGAATGCGTTCTTGGTAGCCTCGTCCATCTGGAACAGAGCGTCGATAGCAGCCTTGTAGTTGTCCAAAGAGGTCTGCAGAGCAGCATCGTCAGCAGCAGCCTTAGCGTCAGCGCCCAGAACCTTGGCGATATCCCACCAAGAGCCGTGGATCTGGCCCTGGGGCTGGGAGTACTCGTTCTGCATAGCCAGAGCGGCCAGAGAAACGTTAGCCTGAACAGCCTCGGAAGCCTGAGCAGCCTTGTTGGAGGGACCCCACTGGAACTTCTCGTAACGAGCCAGCTGGCACTCCTCGTTGGTCAGGTACTGAGCCAACAGGGACAGAACGGCAGCCTTCTTGGCGTCGGTCTGGGGCTTAACGCCCATCAGCTTCTGGCCGGAGTAGGAACCCAGGTGGTAAGCAGTGCCGTCAACAGTGAAGGAAGGCAGATCGGTAACACCGAAGTTGTCGCCGAAGTGCTCCTCAGCAGCGGTAGCGTTCCAAATGCCGGTGACAACAACAGCAGCATCGGAGAAGATGTCAGCGTTGGAGTCGTAAGCGGGGGACTTAGCCAGCATCTGCATGCCCTTCATGGCAGCCATACCGGCCTCGGAGTTGAAGGTGTCGTCAACGGAGACGAACTCGCCCTCTTCGTTCATGGTCCAGTTGGAAACACAACCGGTAGCAAAGAAGAAGGAAGCGGTGTACCAAGCGTTCTCCAGAGCGTAGCGGATCTTCAGATTGGCAGCTTCGCAATCAGCAATGATCTGCTCCAGGTTCTCGGGATCGGTGATAACGCTGGTGTTGTAGTACATGTAGTAGCCATTGTCGGAAGTCATGGGGTAAGCATACAGCTCGCCAGCCACGGAAGAAGCGGCGACGGAGCCAGCGTCATTGGCATCGGCAATGTTGGCAGCAGCCTGCTTGCCGGGCTTTGCCAGAGCGGCAGCCTGAACCAGACGAGCCAGCTGGTCCTGTGCGAAGCAGTAGATGTCGGGAGCGGAAGCTACGTCAGCAACGACCTTGGAACCAGCGTCGGCTTCGGTAACGCCCTCGATGGAAGCATTGATGACGATGCCGGGGTTAGCAGCTTCGAAAGCATCGATCTGCTTCTCGGTCAGGGCAACAACGCCGTCCAGCTCGGAGACCCACAGGGTCACGTCGTAGGTGCCAGCCAGTTCGGCGGCAACATCCTGAGGCTGGGACTCAACGGGCTTGGACTCTTCGGGAGCCTTGCCTGCGTCGTCCTTCTTCTCTTCGCCGCCACAAGCAGCGAACAGACTCAGGACCATGGCCAGAGCCATGATCAGGGACAGAAGTTTCTTCATAGTGTTTCCTCCAAAAATTTTCCGCTTTCGCGGTTTTTTTATCCCCCTCGCCCATGCAGGAAAGGCGGATTTGTAATTCATAATATATACCATTTCACTAAAAAAGTCAATACCGGGAATCCTCGTTCCGAGCAATTTGTCTAAAATATACCAAAGGCTTCCAGATAAGGAAAAAATGATCGCTCCGTGCAGACGATAGTCCACACGGAGCGTATTTTTATCCTAAATCGGTACACAGCATGGCGTCATCTATCTTGCCCCATGCGCCGTTTCCGCTGCCCTGGCACTTCACATAGATACCTACGGTCAGGGTGTCGCCTTCGGCATATTCGATGCCCCGAATGAGGCCTGTATCCCAGCTGCCGTAGGAGGTGATGGTCATAGGTGCGGTCTGCACGGTCTGACCGTTCAGCTTCACATAGGCGTATACCTCCATTTCGCCGGCATCGCCGCCCATGATGGAGATGTTGAACTTATAAGTACCTGCCTTCAGATCTGCTGCCTGCTGCTCCAGGGTGAATTCTACGGAATTCTGAGCAGCGCTCCAAAAGTGCATATGGAAATTGCCGGTCAGAGAATCGGTGACCTTATCTTCTATGTGCAGCTCGTCAGCTTTTCCCAGGTCTGTGACCACCCAGGGGCCCAGCTCTCCGTCCTCGAAGCTGTAGTTTTGCAGATAGTTGATTTCCGACACGGTGATATAGGCGGTGGTTTTCATGCCCTGGGCAGTGCCGGTGACCTGGTACTTGCCGCCGGTCATGCCGTCCAGTGTTTCCTGGGTCACATCCCAGGTCACGGGAACCGGCTGGGCGCTGCCGTCGGTCATAATGGCATCCACGGTCTCGGGCAGCACCACCGGTGTGCCCACATCAAAGCTCAAGTGGGTGTCGCTGACACCGTCCACTACCGGTTCGGCATCGTTGCCGTAGCGAACCAGGTTGAAGATTTTCAAAGATTCCAGGGGCTTGCCGTTGGGATCGAACATGGCCTGGTTCTCCACAGCGCAGCCGCCGTAGTACTTACCGGCATCGTCGGGGTCGTAGCCGCTGGCAAAGGAGCTTGCCCAGCCGGAACCCAGGGATTCCCACTTTACATGGTTTTCCTCCCAGGAGTTCTGACCTACGGTGATCCATGTGCCCTCCCAGTAGAACACGCCGATGCAGCCGGGGGTGTTGGCGGCGGCCTGGATCACATCCCGGACACAGGTGGCCTGACCCTGGACGGTGTAGGGATAATTCTTGGTGACTGCGCTGCCGTCGCCAATGGTGTTGCTGTTGAAATCGGAATCCTCCGGGGTGTAGGCGTAGGAGGTCTCCGCTACCATGACCTGCTTGCCGTAGGTTTCATGAACCTGGGTCAGCACCTGGGACAGATTCTCCAGTGTGCCGTGCCAGAAGGGGTAGTAGGAGGAGGCGAATACATCGTAGTCTACCTTATAATAGTCCAGCTGCTTGGCGTAGTTGGCGTAGCTGCCGGCCTTTTCCGGATTGGCAAAGTGGATGACCACCTTGGCATCCGGGGTGATCTCACGGACAGCCCGGGAGCCGGCGTTCATAAGCTGAGCGATCTTCTGCCAGTTCTTTTCGCCGCACATGCTGCCGTTGGTCTCGTTGCCGATCTGCACCATGCCCACATCCACACCGGCGTCCTTCATTTGCTTCATGCAGTCCACGGTGTAATCATACAGGGCTTGGGCTTTGGTTTCAATGTCCATGCCTGCCCAGGCCTTGGGTACCATCTGCTTGCCGGGATCTGCCCAGAAATCGGAGTAGTGGAAGTCCAGCAGCAGCTTCAAGCCGTACCCGGTGGCGCGCTTGCCGATGGCAATGGCATTTGCGATGTCGCAGTTGCCGCCGCCGTAGCCGTTTCCGTCTGCATCGAACGGATCGTTCCAGATACGCACACGGATGTAGTTGATGCCGCTTTCGGCCAGCGTCTGATAAACATCCTGCTCTACATTATTATAATTATAGTATTTGACACCACTGGCTTCCAGTGCGGGAACACAGGAGGCGTCCATACCGAAAATAAAATCTTCGGACAGGTTTTCGACTTTCTTCACGAACAGATCGCCCCCTTCCAGTTTTTCCGTGGGAAAGTAGCTTTTGGCGGGCTCTTTCTTGGGGGCTTCTTCACCGCCGCAGGCAGCCATGCCAAAGCACATGGTCACTGCCAGGAAAACGCCCATAATCTTCTTGAAATGTTTGTATTTCACAGTCAAACACCCTTTCTTGTTCGGATTTATATATTTATAGTAGCATACATCCTTCAAAAAATCCACAGGTAAATTTGTATTTATCGCACACCCTTTGTAGGGACCGGCCTCCCGGACGGTCCGCAATCACGCACTGCGGTAACGGACCGTCGAGGACGCCGGTCCCTACAACGCATCGAAATGTCAAAGCGATAAATTGAAATTTGAAATGGCAGGTTGGGTCGGTGTGCGCGGGCGGGGGAATATAAGATAATATGTTTTCCGGAGATGGACAAATATGGAATAATGCTGAAAAATCCCCCAAATTGTTGCCTTTTTAGAGGAAGGGTCTATAATGGGCTATGAAATCGGATGCCTAGGGGGGATGAACATGGCCACGACCCATACGATGGACCTGACTAAGGGCTCTGTAACAAAAAAACTCGTGCTTTTCGCTTATCCTGTTATTCTGACAAACCTGCTGCAGCTGGCGTATACCCTGGCTGACCGGGCAGTTGTGGGGAATTTTGCGGAAAACGGAAAGATAGCCCTGGCGGCAGTGGGTGCTACCAGTCATCCTGTTAATCTGCTCCTGGCGCTGTTTACGGGTATCAGCGTGGGTGTCAATGTGGTGTGTGCCAATCTGCGCGGTGCCCAGGATGAAAAGGGCTTGCGCCGGAGCATGCATTCTGCCCTGCTGCTGGCGCTGATTCTGGGCTTGACCATTGGTGCGGTAGGCTTTGTGCTGGCAGAGGATATTCTGGTGCTGCTTAGTACACCTTCCGATGTACTGCCCGATGCTACCTTATATATGCAAATCATTTTTCTGGGCGCACCGGCCTCGGTTATGTACAATTTTGGCGCAGGCATTCTCCGGGCCCATGGAGATACCAAGCGGCCCATGTACATTCTGGGCAGCACAGGTATTGTCAATGTGATTTTGAATCTTGTGCTGGTGATCGGCTTTGGCCGGGGGGTGGATGGCGTTGCCATTGCTACCATCGTGGCCCAGTATCTGTCTGCAGCAGTGGTGCTGATCTTCCTGTTCAGCGACAAGGGAGAGTATGATCTGAATCTGCGGGAGATCCGCCTGCACAAGGATCAGGTGAAACGAATGGTGGGCGTGGGCATTGCCTGCGGTATCAATAATATGCTGTTCAATATTGCCAATGTACTGCTGCAGTCCTCCATCAACTCTTTCGATGACCCGGCTATCATTGCCGGTGGCACAGCGGCTACGGATATCAACCATATCCAATCGCAGATCCTCAACGGCTTCAGTGTGGCTTGTGTCAGTTTTACCGGGCAATGCGTGGGCGCAAAACAGTACAAGCGAATCGATAAGCTGTTTCGCAGTGCCGTGATGTGGCCCGGTGCCTTTATGATACTGTTCTCCATAGTTTGCACCTTGTTCCCGGGGCCGCTGTTGAGGCTGTTCAATTCCGACCCGGATGTGATCGCGGCAGGCGTTTTGAAGCTGCGCATCAACAGCTGGGGTATGGTAGGATATGTGCTGGCAGATATTTGTATGGGCTGCCTGCGCGGCATGAAAAAATCCACCATGCCCACGCTTTTGAATGTATTTGGCGTGTGCGTGACCCGGTTGATTTGGATTTTTGCCATATTCCCTATGAACCGGACGCCGGCATTTCTGTATCTGTGCTATCCCATCTCCTGGTGCTGCAGCTCGGTTCTGCAAACCATCTACTTTTTCTACTGCCGCAAGCAGCTGGACAAGCAACCGCAAATTGCATAAACTTACCGCCGGTTTCCCGAGAAACCGGCGGTTTGATTATTTATCCAAAAGGTAATTGACGGTGCTGATGCTGTGTCCGTTTTGACAGTACACTCTGGACACCCGGCGGCTGATACCGCAGACGATCTCGTAATTGATGGTCTGCAAGGCCTGTGCCATGTCTTCGGCGCTGACGCCCTGGCCCAGCAGGATCACTTCATCTGCCAAGGTTACATCGGGAATGTCCGTCACATCCACCATCAGCTGATCCATGCACACCCTGCCCAAAATGGGCGCTTTTTGTCCTTTGATGCACACATAGAAGTTCCCGGACAGTCCCCGGCGGTAGCCGTCGGCATAACCCACAGGAATGGTGGCCACACGGGTGAGACGGGTGGTGGTGTGGGTGCCGCCGTAGCTGATGCGCCGACCGGGCTCCAGGGTCTTCAGGTGGGCGATCCGGGCGTGCCAGGACAGAACAGGCTTCAGCCCAAGCTGGCCAACAGGAACATGGCTGCTGGGCTCTAAGCCGTACAGAATGATGCCGGCACGCACCATTTGGTAATGGTGGTCAAAATTCAGAATACCTGCGGAATTGTCCAGATGGTGCAGACGGATGCTGACACCCCGGTGCTCCAGCATGGTGCAGAACTGGTCATACAGAGCGGCCTGCGCCCGGGCAGCGGTCAGATCTTCCTCGTCAGAGGTTGCGAAGTGGCTGAAAATGCCCTCGCAATCCAAATTGGGCAGCTGAGAGATTTTTTGACAGATATCCGCATCTGCATCCGTCACCTGGAAGCCGATACGGCTCATGCCGGTGTCTACCGCAAAGTGGAAAGGCGCGGTAACGCCCTGCTTCTGTGCTTCCCGGGAAAGGGCTAGGGCATCTTCGTAGGTGAAGATGGCAGGACGGATCCCCAGCCGTACCGCATCCGGGTAGGCGGCGGTGGGCATATGCCCCAAAATCAGAATGGGAGTCTGGATACCGGCATTGCGCAGCTCCAGAGCTTCATAAATGGAGGCCAGACCGAAAAATGCAGCCTCATTTTCCAATGTTTTGGCAGCTGCCACTGCACCGTGACCGTAGGCATCAGCCTTGATCACGGCCATGACGGGTACACCGGCGGCCTTTTGTATGATCCGGAAATTTTCAAGAAGAATATCCAGATCCACAGTTATATGATTGTGAAAGAGATCCATTTGATCATCTCCAAAAGCTTGTTTCCTAAAGAATACCACATTTCTGCAAAAGTTGCAACCAAATTCATATTTATCGTGCTGTTGGTTATAAGCTCCGTACTCCAACTTTTGTCATTGCGAGCCAGTGCGCACACTGGCGTGGCAATCTTCGCAGAAAAAGTTACTTCTATTGTGGTTCCTTGCAAAAAACGAACATTGGAGATTACCACACCAGTGACTCGGTCACTGGTGCGCAATGACGCACTTTTTTAGATTAAGTGGCTGATTGAGCAGAACGATAAATATGAATTTGCGTTGTGTACATTGACTGAAATGTGTCTTGCATATCGGGCGGTTTTTTGGTATAATGTTCGGGTAGAAAGAGAAAACGGAGGATATCCGATGGCAAAGCTTTATTTTAAGTATGGCGCAATGGGCTCCAGCAAAACTGCTCAGGCTCTGATCACCAAGTATAATTACGAGGAAAACGACCTGCAGGTGTGGCTGATTAAACCCAGTGCCGACACCCGGGACGGACAGACCATCCTGCGCAGCCGCATTGGCTTGCAGGCGGAGTGTGAGGTGATCCCTCCCACGACCAATATTCTGACCCGCTTTGAGGAAACCCGCAAGGGTCACTGTGATGTGATCATTTGCGACGAGTGCCAGTTTTTGACCCCGGAGCAGATCGAGCAGCTGCGGGAGATCGTCAATGAGCATGTGATTCCGGTTATGTGCTTCGGTCTGCGGACGGATTTTCAGACCAATCTGTTCCCCGGCAGCTTGCGGCTCATGGAGCTGGCAGACGAGATCCAGGAGATCAAGACCATTTGCGACTGCGGTGCCAAGGCCACAGTCAACGCCCGTATTGACGGCAGCGGTCACATCGTTACCCAGGGCGCTCAGGTGCTGTTGGGCGGCAACGACGCCTATATTGCCATGTGCCACAAGTGCTATATCCGAGGCATCCGGGAAA
>JAZNHQ010000029.1:0-3669 GCA_045577035.1 Faecousia sp.
AAGAAGTGTTCCCATCTCCTTTGCACAGTTTGATATTGACAGCAAGAATTTCCTCTACACCATCAGCAGCGGCACAAAAACGGAAAGCGGCCAGGTGCGTCGGGTCAATCCCAGCAGTGTCAACGTGCTGCTGAACGAGAACGGCGAGGTCGCAACTTACGGCGATTTGGAAACCTGGTTCAATTCGCAAACCAATTTGGATGTGGTCACTAATTTCATTGATGTTACCATCGACGATTTGGGTTTCTTCACCTTGCTGGATGCTACCCGCAGCCGTCTGTTCCAGTATGACAGCAGTACCAATCTGCTGTACGCCTTCGGTGTAAAAGGCACGCAGCAGGGCACCTTCAATAAACCGGTGGCCGTAGAAAACCAGGGCGATTGTATCCTGGTTCTGGATGCTGACTTAGGCGGAATCCATGTGCTGCAGCCCACCGTTTTCGGTCAGGGTGTCCGCACTGCCATTACGCTGTATAATGACGGCCGCTATGAAGATGCCGCCGAATACTGGGAGCGCATCCTCAGCCAGGATGCCTATTACGCCCTGGCAAACATCGGCATGGGCAAGGTGCATGAGCGGACCGGCAACTTTGCGCTGGCAATGCAGTACTATCGCGCTGGCAGCGACCGGGACGGCTATTCCTCTGCATTCCTTGCCCAGCGGGAGGCCTTTACCCGCGACAACTTCCTCCTGATTTTGGTCGGTGTGATCATCATGCTTTCTCTGGTGGTGGCCTATACTGTGTACTGCGACCGCCACCCCATTAATCATTATGAGATCCGCATTTCCCGGAAACAGATGCCCCTATGGTGTCTGCGACATCCCTTCAGGGGATTCCAGGAAATGCGCCAGGAAAACCTACACAGTTTGGGGGCCACCGGCATCATTCTGGCGGTGTGGTTCCTGGTCAGCGTTCTATCCACCCAACTGACCGCCTTCCACTTTAATCCCACGGCTGACGAAGACCTGAACATCTTCGTGATTCTGGCCAAGACCGTTGGAATCTACGCACTGTTCGTGCTGTGCAACTGGGCCGTTGCCACGCTGGCAGACGGTCGGGGCAAGCTCAGTGAGATCGCGGCCTATGCCGCTTATGCGCTGCTGCCTTACATCGTCACCCAAGTTGCGCTCATGGTGCTTTCCAACATTTTCTCCCTGGAAGAGGCCGCGTTTTATAATGTGATCCAGACGGTTGGTTTTATGTGCACTGCGGCATATCTGCTGATTGCCCTGCGGGAAGTTCACGACTACAGCCTGAAAACCACGCTGCTCACTTTGGTCGGCACGTTCCTGGGTATGTATTTCGTGCTTTTGATTATTACCATCGTTTACAGTATGTTTGCCCAGCTGATCGGCTTCCTTGTGATGCTCTACAGCGAGCTGCGCCTGAGATAGGAGGAATGACCGATGAAAAAACAAATTCCCTGGTCAACCATTCTCTCCACGGCCATTCCACTGTTGATCGTCAGTGCGCTCATTGCCCTGCTCATCATGATTTCCAGCGGCAGCGATATTACCGACACTGACCCCCAGGTCATTACCCCAATCGAATTCACGCCCTCCACCAATTTGGCTGACGAGGATGTGCTGGTGGCAGAAAACGACAAGTTTGCCCTGTGGGCGAACCTTGCTACCACCAAAATCACCCTTTATCAAAAGGACAATGATACCTATTTTACTTCCGTTCCCGAAACGCTGGAGGAAGAGGATATCAAAAACAGCGCCAAATTCCAGCTCAGCTCCCTGCTGACTTTCCGCTATTCTGACCGGGACTCCAATGCCTACAACAACCAAAACTGCTTTGCCGGCAGCGTCAGAAAGGGCGATTATCGGGCCCAGCAGATTGAAAATGGCGTTCGTTTCGATTTTTATTTTGACAACGAGGGTTTCCTCATTCCTTTGGAGATCACCCTGACCCAAACCGGCATCAAGGCCACCGTTCCGCTGAAGGATATCCGGGAGCGCAGCAACCGTATTCTGCTGACCGGTGTGACGGTGCTTCCGAATTTCGGTGCCGCCAGAGCCGATACCGAAGGCTATATGCTGCTTCCGGACGGCAGCGGTATGCTGGCAGACTTTTCTACCAGAAACTTCTCCTATTCCCAGCGAATTTACGGCAAGGATTATGCGGTGATCAGCAGCACCTCCTCCGGTAGCTCCCAAATCGCCCGGATGCCGATTTACGGCATCAAGCGGGGGAATGGCGCATTCCTGTCGGTAATTTCCTCCGGTGCTGCCAGAGCCTATGTGGAAGCAAATGCGCCCACCACCAAAAGCCCTTACGCTACTGTGGCGGCCCGGTTTGTTTACCGGGAAGTCATGACTGTGGAGGTAAGTCAGAAAACCTTCGAAAGCACCCAGGTCAATGTGTTTGAGTCCAGTCCCTGCAGCCTGGATGCCTTCACCGTGGAATATTTGCTGTGCGAGGAAGCCAGCTACATCTCCATGGCAGACAGCTACCGCCAATATTTGCAGGAGCATGGGATGGAGTCTTTGACTGAACCACGGGATGCTTTGTATGTGGATCTGATCGGCGGTGTGGAATGTCAGCAAAGTGTGCTGGGCATTCCTGTCAATCGGGTCCTGCCGGTGACGGATTATGCGGCAGCCACCCAAATCCTCCGGCAGCTGCGGCAGGCCGGTGTGGACAACCTTCAAGTGTCCTATCAATACTGGCAGCAGGGCGGTGCTGAGGGAAAACTGACCACTACACTCGATGCCGAAGCGGCGCTGGGCGGTAAACGCGGTCTGAACCAATTCCTCCAGTATTGTCAGCAGGAAGGAATCCCGCTGTATCTGGCGCTGAATCTGACAGATATGCGCAGAAGTCAGCCTGGCTTCTTAAAAACCTACGCCGCGGCCCAGTCGGTACGCAGCGAGCCGGTGATTGCCTACGACTATTATTTAAGTACATTCCAGCAAAAAACGGGTGGTCTGCCTCTGTATCTTCTCAGCCCCGCTATAATTCCCGATGCGGTGGAGAAGGTTCTTCCCAATTTGGATAATTGGTCTGTCGCCGGCTACAATGCAGGCACGCTGGGCAACAAAATCTATTCCGACATGGGCTCCCGGTCTATCGATCGGGGTGCAGCAGAGGCCATTATGAGCGCAGCGCTTTCCAAGCTCGCCGGCCAAAGTAAACTGCAGTTATCGGCTGCCAATGCCTATGCTTTCTCCTATGCTGACACAATCACAGACGTGCCGCTGTACACCTCCGGCTATCTGATTGAAACCTGCCAGGTGCCGTTCTATTCCATGGTGATGCATGGCATGACTTATATGTCCTCCGGGGACATCAACGGCTATCTTGACTCCGAACATGCGCTTCTGCGTGCGCTGGAGGCAGGTGTGGGCCTGAAATATGCTTTTGGATGGGAAAATGTGGCCAAATTGTCGGATACTGCCATCAGTGAGTATGGCTATATCCAGGCTGACCGCTGGCTGGACCACGCCGAACAGCAGTACCAAGCGCTGCACGAATTCCTCAGTGCGGTGTCCCACCGAACCATGACCGTTCACACCTTGATTTCCAAGGATGTGCGCTATAGCGAATTTGATAACGGCATGGGTGTCTATGTCAATTATTCGGGCCAGGATGTTTCTTATGGGGACATCCTCATCCCGGCAGGCGGCTATGTGCTGCAGCTTTCCAAGGAGGGTGCGTAAGT
>JAZNHQ010000030.1:0-6964 GCA_045577035.1 Faecousia sp.
GCGGATAATTTTTGTGATTTCTTCGGGTCTTAATTCCATATTCTTACCCTCATATTACCGTATTATGCAACAGTCCACGGATGGCATCCAGACGGTTTTTCACCGTTCCATCCACCCGCTTTCCGTCATAGTCCAGGCGGACACCGCCCAGGACTTCCGGGTCAACCCGGTTATGCAGCTCCACGGTCTTGCCGGTGAGCTGGGTCAGTTTTTCCCGCAGCTTTTGAGACTGTTCCTCACTCAGAGGCACAGCCGTCACTGCACGAACAGGCAAAATGCCGTTATCGTCATTATACTGATTGCGGTATGCGGCGCAGCAATCGGAAAAGCGGCGGATATAACCCTTTTCTGTCAGCAGCTTCAAAAAGTTCAGAAGGTAGGGCTGCACCTTCCCACGGAAGCTGTCGTCAATGATCTTCACACGCTCTGCCAGATTTACATTAGGCGCAGACAGCAGGCGCAGAAACATGGGCTCCTGGGAAAAGGCCTGCTGCAAGGCAGTCATTTCCTGCAAAATGGGCCCCGTCAGGTTTTCTTCCAGCGCAAGGCTGTAAAGACCCTGTGCATATACCTGGGCTAGCTTACTCATGGCTGCTCTCCCAACTGCTCGATGAAGCTGTCCACCAGCTGGGACTGATCCTTCTGATCCAACTGCCTTCCCACTACCTTACCGGCAATAGCCAGGGCGATCACAGAAATCTCGTCCTTGGCATCGTTGACAGCCTTGCGCTTTTCACGAGCGGCATCTGTGGCGGCCTTGCTGCGGATGGCTTCCGCATCCAGGTTGGCCTGGCGGATGATCTCCTCTTCCCGGCTCTGACCTCTTGCCACGGCTTCCTTGACGATCTTCTCGCCGGTTTGGGTGGCATCGGACAGCTTTTGCTGGTACTCCTGGCGCATGGTTTCCGCCTCCGCCTTGGCCTTGTCCGCATCGGCGTAGGTATCGTCGATCTCCTTTTGGCGGTCAGCGATCATCTTCAGAACGGGCTTAAACAAAAACTTTTTCAGCACCAAAAACATGGTAACTGTGTTCAGCAGAATAAACAGAGCCGTCCAGGTATTAAAGCTTATAAAACCTTCTTGTCCCGGCATTTGACCGACTCTCCTCTCTTGGATTGATGATTACACTGCAAACAGCAGCAGCAGGGACACCACCAGGGAGTAAATACCCGTGGTCTCGGTAATGGCACAGCCCAGGATCATGTTGGTACGCAGAGTACCGGAGGCCTCAGGCTGACGAGCCATGCCTTCCAGGGCGTGGCTGACAGCGTTGCCTTCACCCAGAGCAGGACCGATAGAGCCAATACCCATACACAGGCCGGCAGCCAGCGCTGCCATTGCTTTTACAAAATATGCGTTCATAGTTGTTTCCTCCTAAAATAATTTTGAATTTCATCAGACCTGATTTTCTTCCGGGGGCGGACAGGCACCGGAGATATATACCATGGTCAGCAGGGTAAATACCAACGCCTGAACAAAACCGGAAAACAGGTCAAAATAAACAGAGAACAGTGCAGGCAGGCCGTAGGCCAGGATGGGCACACCGGTCAAAAGCCCGGTGTACTGCAAAATGCCCACAATACCGATCAGCAGGAAAATATAGCCAAATATCTTCCCGGCGGTTTTTTTCTTCCCATAACCCCAAAGCAGCAGTGCCACGCCCAGGGCGCACACAACGATGGGGATCACCACCGTACCGGTAATGGCGCGGATCAGCGCCGTGGAAGCCAGTCCCAGGGCTGTATACAAAATGGAGGTGATCACACCGCCGCCTGCCACATTGCCGAAATGACGCAAAGCCATGGCAAAGGGCTGGGCGATCTCAGAGACGATGTTCATGGGGGTCATGACCACAATGGGCTTCGTAAAGCCTTTCAGCCATTTCAAAACGCCGTTGCGCTTAATATTTTGATACCAGATGATCACGCTGACCATCACGGACCATGTTAAGGTACAGGCAAGATCTGCAGTGGTGGAACGCAGAAAACCAGTCAGACCAATATACGAACCGAAAATACTACTCAAAAAGATCGTACCGACAAAAGGTGTCCAGTCGGCATTGTGAGCTCCCATGACATCCAACACCATATTGTGGAGCATGGTCACGCCCTTTTCCGTCAGCACCTGCATGGCACCGGGGCGTTTCTTCAGTCCCCTGCCCAGCAGAACGCCTGCGATACACACCAGCACCGTCACCACAAAGGAAGAAATGGCGGTTTGGGATATACGCAAAAATCCAAACAGTTCAAAATATTGGGCGCCTTCAACAGAAATATTCACGCTTAACGATCACCCTTTCTTACGGAAAAACTCTCCCAGCATCAGCACCGGGCGCAGAAATACCAGGGGCAGCACCAGTGCCAGCACATTGCAAATACCGCTTTTTGCCAAGATAAACATCAGACCAAACAACACCAGCAGCCGCAGCGCCATGGACGAGCGCATCAGGTTCTTGCCGCCATTGACATTCTGATCCTGGGCCTTATCTGCGGCCAGGGTGGCACTGACTGCCAGGAAAAAGAAATTGCCGGAGGTCAGCAGCCAGCCAAACAGCGCACCCAGCACCACAGACCGGTCAAGCTTGCCCACCAGGGCAAATATGCCCACCATCATGGCACACAGGATCAGCTCACCAATGACCACAATGGCAGTTTCTTTCAATACGATTTTACGGGATTCCATAGCTTCCTCCGAATTATTCATGGTCATTGAACGAGATGCCGGGCGATTCCTGGGTTTCGTCCTTTGCCATACGGTCCATAAGCTTTAAGCTGCTGCGCAGGCCATCCACCGCCAAAACCAGTCCCAAAAACACGCAGACCAGCAGCGCCCAAAGTCCCCAGCCGCAGCTGTTTTTCAGCCAGATACCCAGCCAAATAAACCCAACAAGGGGCAACGCCACAGACAATCCCAATTGGGTCAACCATACCAGCAGGCTCAGGTTCTTCATGCCATCCTCCACTTGCAAAAAATCTAAAAAACATATCAGTATGTATTATACCCCAAATTCTCGTACTTGCAAGGAAATTTTTGCATATTCCCAAAAAAGGTCTTTGAATTTTGGAGAAATTATAGTACAATCATTTCATTATGTTATGATTGGGGGAAATGGGCATGAGCCATATGGAAATGGAGATCCTGCAGGGCACTATCAGCACTGTGATCTACCAGAATTACGACAATGGCTATACCGTACTGCGTCTTGCCTGCCAGGACGGTCAGACGGCCACTGTGGTTGGCACCATTCCCCTGCCCGTGGTGGGCGAACGGCTCATGGTCACCGGAAAGTGGAGCACCCACGCCAATTACGGCAAGCAGTTCGAAGCGGAGTTTTTGGAGCGGCTCATGCCCCAAACCCGCACAGAGATCCTGCAATACCTTTCCAGCCGCGCCATTAAGGGCATCGGTCCCAAGATTGCCGCCCGGATCGTCAACCGCTTTGGAGACGACACACTGACCATTATGGAGCGGGAGCCGGAACGCCTGGCCGAGATCACCGGCATTTCTGACGCCAAGGCACAGGCCATTGGCGAGGAATTCCGTCTGCAATTCGGCATGCGGCATTTGATGGAGTTTTTCGCGCTGCACCATTTGCCTGCGGAATTGGCGGTTCAAACCTACAAGCGCTATGGCGAGGCGGCCACAGATCTATTATATGACGACCCCTATCTGCTCATGGACGAGGGCATGGACGCTCCCTTTGGGGCTGTAGACAAATTTGCCATCGAATTGGGTGTGGATGCGGAGGATCCCCGGCGTGTGGATGCGGGCATTCTGTTTGAGCTGCGCTATAATCTGACCGCCGGTCACAGCTTCCTGCCCCAGGACAAGCTGATCCCCATTACTGCCCAGCTTTTACAAATTACCGAACAGGCCGTGACCCATGGACTGGATCGTCTGCTGGACACCCGGCAGGTAATTGCCGACACTCTGGCGGGGATCACCACTATTTACCTGCCCCAGCTTTATACCGCTGAACAATACTGCACCCGTCGGCTCATGGAATTTGCGGATACCGTATTCCCTGTTCCCTCCGGGCTCAATAAAAAGCTGTCCATTGCCGCATCGGAAAGCGGTGTTGCCTATTCTGCCCAGCAGGAAGAGGCCATCCGGGAAGCGGCCACCTCCGGGCTTTTGCTGGTCACCGGCGGCCCCGGCACCGGCAAAACCACCATCGTCAACGGCATTTTGTCGCTATTTGACCAGATGGGTCTCAAATGCGTGCTGGCAGCCCCCACAGGCCGTGCTGCCAAGCGAATGACCGAGGTGACCGGCCACGATGCCTCCACCATCCATCGGCTTCTGGAGGCGGGCATTGACCCCCACACCGGGCAGCTGTTCTTTAGCCGGGATGATACCAATCCCCTGCAAGCCCAGGCTGTGATCGTGGACGAGATGTCCATGGTGGATATTCAGCTGCTGCACAATTTAATGCTGGCCATTCCGCCCAGAGCCCGCTTGATCCTGGTGGGAGACCCGGATCAGCTGCCGCCTGTGGGCCCCGGTTTTCCGTTTAGCGATATGCTGCGCAGCGGTCGACTGCCCAGTGTCCGGCTCACCGAGATCTTCCGCCAGGCACAGCAAAGTCTGATCGTTATGAATGCCCACCGGGTCAACCACGGGGAGCTGCCGGAGCTGAACAATGTTAAGCGCGATTTCTTCTTCCTGAAGGGCAATTCTGAAGCTTCCGTGGGACAGACCATCGTTGGCCTATGTGCCACCCGCCTGCCCAAAAACATGGGCATTGCACCCGATCAGATCCAGGTGCTGTCCCCCACCAAAAAGGGTGAAGCGGGCACAGTGCATCTGAATAAGATCCTCCAGGAAAGTCTTAACCCCGCCTCCCCCACCAAGAAAGAGCGCCGCTACGGAGATATCTGCTTCCGGGAAGGCGATCGGGTCATGCAGATCCGAAACAATTATGATATCCTTTGGAAAAAAACCGATGGCTCCATGGTGGGCGCCGGTGTTTTCAACGGTGACGTGGGTACGGTACTGTGTATCGACAACGATATGGAGACCATGACCGTCCGTTTTGACGACCGGGAGGTCGATTACGACTTCAATCAGCTGAACGAACTGGAGCTTGCCTACGCCATGACCGTACATAAGAGCCAGGGCAGTGAATACCGTGCGGTGGTGTTGTCGGCCTGGGGCGGCTCTCCGTACCTGCTTAGCCGCAGCATTCTCTACACTGCCATCACCCGGGCAAGAGAGCTGCTGATCATTGTGGGAAGGACAGAAACCGTGGCCGTTATGACTCAAAACGCCAAAGTAAACCGGCGTTACACCGGTCTGAAGCTGCGGCTGCAAAAGCACAGCTATGATTAAACGAATTCTCCCCTTCCTGTATCCGCCAAGGTGTATTCTGTGCAGAAAGCTGCTCGAAAAGCAGGAAACGGATCTTTGCGGTCAATGCCGGATAGAGGTTCCGGAGTTTCCTTTTGCAAAAAAGCGGATTTCTTTTATTGCAGACTGGACCGCAATGTGGTATTATAGAGGAAATGTAAGGGAAAGCCTGCACAGGTACAAGTTCTATAAGGGTCGGCACTACGCCAATGCTTACGGACGGCTTTTATCCATGCATCTTCTGACCAGGGATTGGACGGATTTCGATCTGGTCACCTGGGTTCCCATCAGCGCGCAGCGGAAACGGCAGCGCGGCTTTGATCAAAGCCAGCTTTTAAGCAAGGCGGTTTCCCGGCAATTGCAGCTGAAGTGCGTGTCCACCTTGAAGAAGCATCGGCACACGCCGCCCCAATCCGGTATTCACGGTATAGCTGAGCGGCGCGCCAATGTGCTGGGCGCTTACCGGGCTTGCAATCCCGGCGCCATTGCAGGCAAGCGGATCCTGCTGCTGGATGATATCATCACCACCGGTTCCACCGCATCAGAATGCGCCCGTGTTTTGCTGACCGCCGGTGCCAAGGAAGTATTTTGCGCTGCTGTTGCAGCAACAGATAAAGGATGATAAATATGCAACTGTTTTCCAATGACCTGGGTATTGACCTGGGTACCTCCAACATACTGATCTACGCAGAAAACAAGGGCGTGGTGATCCGCGAGCCCTCTGTGGTTGCCGTGGACAAGAACACCGGCAAGATCCTGCAGGTGGGCACCGCTGCCAAGAATATGCTGGGCAGAACCCCCGGTAACGTGGTAGCCATGCATCCGCTCCGTGACGGCGTGATCTCTGACCACGAAATGACCGTGAAAATGCTGCAGATCCTGTTCAAGTCCGTAGGTACATCCAAATTCTTCGCCCCCAAGCCCAGAGTCATCGTCTGCGTACCCAGCGGTGTGACGGAAGTGGAAGAACGTACCGTTATCAACGCCGTGGTAGAAAGCGGCGCTCGCCGTGTATATCTGATCGAAGAACCCCTGGCTGCCGCTTTGGGTGCCAACATGGACCTGCGTGGTCCCAACGGTCATATGGTGGTGGACATTGGCGGCGGTACTACGGATATTGCGGTATTGACCATGAACGATGTTTCCGTATCCTCCTCCATTAAAATGGCAGGTCTTGCCTTTGACGATGCCATTGCCCGTTATGTCCGCCGCAAGCACGGCGTGGTCATTGGACAGAATACCGCGGAGGATGTAAAGATCCGCATCGGCTCCGTATTCCCCCGTGATGAGGATATGGCTATGACCGTAAAGGGTCGGGATGCCAAAAACGGTACACCCCAGGAGGTAGAATTGTACTCCTCCGAGATCTACCAGGTACTCAGCCGTTTGGCACGGCAGGTCACCGATGAAGTGTTGGCTGTTTTAGAGGACACTTCCCCGGAATTGGTGGCAGACATTGCTTCCAACGGCATTACCCTCACCGGCGGTGCCAGCCAGATCTGGGGCATGGATCTGCTGCTGCAGGAACGCACCGGTATCCCCTGCAGTGTGGCAGACGACCCGGAGGCTTGTGTGGCTTACGGCTGCGGCAAGAGTCTTGGTTGGATCAACCACA
>JAZNHQ010000031.1:0-10577 GCA_045577035.1 Faecousia sp.
AGCTTCAGGGAACTTGTCAGCCATCTCAGAGATGGGCATGGGAGTACGGACACCTGCAACCACGTCCTCACCCTGTGCATTGGTCAGGAATTCGCCCATCAGGCCCTTGGCACCGGTAGCGGGGTCACGGGTAAAGGCAACGCCGGTACCGCAGTCGTCACCCATGTTACCAAAGGCCATGGACTGTACGTTAACGGCAGTACCCCAGGAGTAGGGGATGTCGTTCTCACGGCGGTAGATGTTAGCACGGGGGTTGTCCCAGCTGCGGAACACGGCCTGGACAGCGCCCATCAGCTGCTCCACGGGGTCGGAGGGGAAGTCGGTGCCCAGCTTGGACTTGTACTCAGCCTTGAACTGGCCAGCCAGCTCCTTCAGATCCTCAGCAGTCAGCTCGGTATCATGAGTCACGCCCTTCTTCTCCTTCATCTCGTCGATGAGGACCTCGAAGTACTTCTTGCCCACTTCCATAACCACGTCAGAGTACATCTGGATGAAGCGGCGGTAGCAGTCCCATGCCCAACGGGGGTTGCCGGACTTGGTAGCCAGAACATTGACCACGTCCTCGTTCAGACCCAGGTTCAGGATGGTATCCATCATGCCGGGCATGGAGGCACGGGCGCCGGAACGAACGGAGACCAGCAGGGGGTTCTCCTTGTCACCGAACTTCTTGCCGGTGATACCTTCCAGCTTTTCAACATACTCCATGATCTCAGCCTGGATATCAGCATTGATCATGCGGCCATCGTCATAATACTTGGTGCAGGCTTCGGTAGAAATGGTGAAGCCCTGGGGCACAGGCAGACCGATGTTGGTCATTTCAGCCAAGTTGGCGCCCTTACCGCCCAGCAGCTCGCGCATGCTGCCGTTGCCTTCGGTAAACAGGTAAACATACTTGTGAGACATAAAAAACTCCTTTCAAATTGACAGGCGGCACCGCCGCCAGATTTTACAGTGTAACACGCTTTTTGAGCGCATACAGTATAGCACATTGCGACCTAAAAGTAAACTGTTTTGTTAATTTTTATTATATTTTTTGCGAATTACGCAATTTTTGCATAAGAGAAACCTCGATTTGCTAAATTTTAGCGATTAATTTCAATTTATCGCTCCGTTACGCAGAATCTAAAATAGTGCGTCATTGCGAGCCAGTGCGCACACTGGCGTGGCAATCCGCATCCCCCAGCGGCGGAGTTCAGGGACAAATATGTCGGTTAAAACGAACAAATCTCCTGTTTATTGACCACTATTATAACTTTTGGGTTATTAAAGAGAACGGATTGCCACACCAGTGACTCGGTCACTGGTTCGCAATGACGCACCGAAATGGTTGCAGTATAAACTGAACGACAAATTGGAATTTGCATACAATAATCAGAGGTGATTTTTATGCCCATTGTCAATACCACAGTCCCCATTACATCTGCCAGCTGTGACCGGATGATCCGGCAATTGACGGAAACCTATCCTTTTTGCCGTTCCGAGCTGCTGAGCGCAACCGCTTTTCAGCGGCCGATCCGCACGCTGGTGATCGGAAACGGCCCCCGAAAGGTACTGTTCACTGCCGCCCACCACGCCAACGAGTGGATCACCGCCTTGATTCTGCTGAAATTCGCGGAAGATTGGGCCCAAGCCATTGCCGCCAGGGGAACCATCGGCGGCCAAAACGCCGAAGCCCTGGCCCGGGCAGTGACCATATACATGGTGCCTATGGTGGATCCGGACGGCGTGGACTTGGTGACCGGTGCCATCCGTCCCGGGGATATTCAGTATGATTTGGCTCTGCGCATCAGCCAGGATTATCCCCAAATCCCATTCCCGGAGGGCTGGAAAGCCAATCTGCTGGGAACCGATCTGAATCTGAATTACCCTGCCGGATGGCTGCAGGCCCGGGAGATCAAATATATGCAGGGCTTTATTTCTCCGGCTCCCCGGGATTTTGTGGGGCGTTCGCCCTTAAATCAGCAGGAAACACGGGCTTTGGCCGAATACACCCGGTTTTTGGATCCCGCGCTGATCCTGGCTTACCATACCCAGGGAAAAGAGATCTACTGGCAGTTCAAAGACTATGAGATCCCCGGCGCAGAAGAGCTGGGACAGCGCATGGCACAGGCCAGCGGCTATACCCTGGCACAGGTGGCCTATGAGTCAGCCTTTGCCGGCTTCAAGGACTGGTTTATTCAGGAATTCCGCAGACCGGGATATACGATAGAAGCAGGTATGGGTGTAAATCCCCTGCCCCTTTCCCAGTTTGATGAAATATACCAAGACAATCTTCCTATTCTGCTCATTGCCGCCCAGGGATAGTTCTAAAATCAAACCTTTTCATAAGTGTGTAAAATATGCAAAAAACCAAAATTTTTTCCAATAACAAGAAAACAACCGTCAAATCGTTATAATTTTTACAGGGAAAATTGAACAAAGGTTAGATGTTGCGCAAATCCGGTTGAATAAATTACAGATTTCTGCTAGGATGAAACCATCCCACTTAGGAAGAAGGCGACAGAATGGATAGCCACAGCACACTCCGGGATCTGCTGGAGCTTTTAGAGCGCGATCATAAATTCCATATCTGTATTCACTTTTTCAACCGTTCCATGGTCAGCAAGTTCCAGCTGACCCGTCGCAATGTGGTACACGACAATATTTACTGCGACAAGATGAAGAATATTGACCCCTCCCACAGCCGCTGCCTGCGCTGCCGTCACAAGGCCATCGAAAAGGCCTGCCGGGAGAAAAAGCCGTACTCCGGCTTGTGCTGCTTCGGCGTGTTTGAAACCTGCTATCCCGTGTTCCGCGGAGATGTGCCCCTGTGTGTGATCTTTGTGGGTAACATCGTAAGCGACCAGGCCGCTCTGCTGGAAAGAAGCGGTTTGCAGGGCGACGATCCCCTGCTGGACAGCCTGCAGCAGGATATGTCTGAAAGTCTGTGTTTCCAGATCAGCGGCGTGATCGCCAGCTACATCCTTATGCGTTACGAGCGCATGGAGGATATGCAGGAAAAGAGCATCCACGCCACCGTGGCCGCCATCCGGGATTATGTGGACAATTTCTTCTACCAGGAGATCTCTCTGGAGGCACTGGCCAAGCGCTACCATTATAACGAAAAATACCTGGGCACCCTGTTCAAGGAAGAAATCGGCATCAGTTTCCGGGATTATCTGAACGACCGGCGGTTGAGATATGCCAAATCCCGTCTGGGTGACACCCACGCCAATGTGCTGGATGTGGCTATCCAGTCCGGCTTTAACAATGTGACCTATTTTAACCGGATCTTCAAAGCCAAGTACGGCACCACTCCCAGCAAATACCGGGAAAAAGTCAACCAGGAAAAGAAAAACCGACAGGGTATTTCGAAATAATATCAGCCCCAAACCACGGTTTGGGGCTGTTTCTATTTACGAAACACCCAAGCAAAAAGACCCCAAGCCGTTTGGCTTGGGATCTTGTGTTTACAGCGCGATAAAAACAGCAACAGCTGCCACAAGAAATACGCAGGCAATGCTGCTCATGACGATACCGGATGTGCTGACACCATTCTTATATCCATGGTGCCTTGCCACAAATCCGAACACAATGCTCAGAATAGGCATAACAAAATTAGGCATCATCTCATAACATACGGAGAAAGCAGATCCATAACCGTAATAACCTTCACAGAATTCACTAAAATTAGCGTAAAGCTCCTGGGCTAAAATAGCATCCTCCAATAGGCTAATCGCCGCAATCAAGCCAATAATGCCCAAAACCATAGAAGCCACACCAAAACCTTTACCCGGCGTTTTTTTCGGTGGCACATAAACATGATACGGTTGCTGATAGACAGGCTGATAGGGCTGTTGATAACCCGGATTGACCGGCTGCACGGGGTTTTGCTTCAAGCGGATGCCGCAATTGTTACAGAAAAAGGCAGAAGCGGGATTCTCCGCACCACATCGGGGACAAGAAATTTTATTCATGATCTGATCCATGCAAGTTTCCTCCATTCTTTATCATCGTTCAACCCAACTCCAATATAGCATATACACCACCGGTTTTCAACTCTGTTTTAGAAAGCAAAACCGCCGGCCAGAACGGTCGGCGGTTTTATGATCTGTAAAATTACAGAGCAGCCTTTGCCTTCTCTACCAGAGCGGCGAAAGCGGCGCTGTCCTGGATAGCCATCTCGGACAGGCTCTTGCGGTTCATCTCGATACCGGCCTTCTTCACACCGTACATGAACTTGGAGTAGTTCAGACCGTAGGGTGCAACAGCAGCGGAAATACGAGTGATCCACAGTCTGCGGTAATCACGCTTCTTCAGCTTGCGGCCTACATAAGCGTAGTTGCCGGACTTCATGACCTGCTGTTTGGCCATCTTAAAGTGCTTAGACTTAGAACCCCAGTAGCCCTTAGCCAGCTTCAGGGTAGCATTTCTTCTTTTGCGCGTCATCATTGCGCCTTTGACTCTTGCCATTTCTCAATATCCTCCTATGCTTATTTGTACGGGATCATCTTCTTGACGGCCTCGATGTTAGTGGCGTCAGCGTAAGCGGTGGTGCGCAGACGGCGGCAACGCTTGGTGTCCTTCTTGGTGAGGATATGGCTCTTGTAAGCGCGGGCTCTCTTGACCTTGCCGGACTTAGTCAGGTTGAATCTCTTCTTTGCACCGCTATGGGTTTTCAGCTTGGGCATAGTTGGTTTCTCCTTCCGTATCTTTAGTTTACTTGGTATTCTTGGGGGTAAGGAACATAGCCATAAAGCGGCCTTCCAGCTTGGGGTTTTTCTCCATAGTGGAGACCTCAGCACAGGCCTCGGCGAACTCCATCAGCAGCTTCTCACCTAAGTTGGTGTGGGCCATTTCACGACCGCGGAAACGGACGCTGACCTTCACCCGGTTGCCTTCCTTCAGGAACTTCTGGGCATTCTTGGCTTTGGTGTTGAAGTCATTTGTGTCGATGCTGGGGCTCATGCGGATCTCCTTGATCTCCACCACCTTCTGATTCTTACGGGCTTCCTTTTCACGCTTCTTCTGATCGAAGCAGAACTTGGAGTAGTCCATAATCTTACACACAGGGGGAGTGGCGTTGGGAGAGATCTTCACCAGATCCAGACCTTGCTCGTCAGCCATTGCGTTGGCCTCTGCAGCAGACATAATGCCCAGCTGGGCACCGTCGGAACCGATGACACGAAGCTCCTTATCACGGATTTCGTCGTTGAGCTGATGATCTAACTTGCCGATGGTAAGCACCTCCAATAAATAAAAAACTGCGAATGACCATATCATCCGCATACTCACATTCCACCCCTACTGAGGTGGCAGGAATATTGACCTTTTTGCCCTTGGCGTAAGGTGAGGCGGATGTACAGCCTGCTTTATTGCTCGGGTATTGTAGCATAGAAAAAGCGGCTTGTCAAGCACAAATTTCAATTAATCGTGCAGATGCACAAGTTGAGAGTTGATAGTTGAGAGCTGAAAACTAAGGTATTTCCTCCGGAAATGATTTTAATTCGTCGGCGCAGCCGACACCTTAGCTTTCAACTCTCCACTCTCAACTTTCAACTGTTTATTGTTCCAACAGAACGAAAAACATGAATTTGAGAACGCTTTTGTCTCGCTTTTATATATTTTAATGAATATCCCCCACGGGGGGATGCGTTTTTTTAGGTCGAATTGTGCGAAATGGGAATTGACTTTTCAGCCCTGAATGAGTAGAATAAGACTGATACACTATGTACCCGTACGGGTGCGTATGGGTACGCAAAATTTATTTAGGAGGAAAACACTTTGAAGGATTGGGCATTTACAACTACCGTCGAGGAGATGGAAGCCGCTACCAACAGCCTGCTGGAAAACGCAAGCAAGGTCGGCGCTGACACTTGGCAGCAGCGTGCCAAGAACCAGACTCCTCACTGCGGATTCGGCGAAGCAGGTACCTGCTGCCGCATCTGCTCCATGGGTCCCTGCCGCGTGACTCCCAAGGCACCCCGTGGTATCTGTGGCTGCGATGTTCACGGCATCGTTGCCCGTAACTATCTGATCTTCACCGCCGGCGGTGCTGCTACGCACTCCGACCATGGCCGTGAGATCATGCACACCCTCCACGAGACCCGTGAGGGCGGCAACTACCAGGTTAAGGACCCCGAAAAGCTGATTCGCATCGCTAAGGAATGGGGCGTTGAGACCGAGGGCAAGGACATTTATGACCTGGCTCATGAGATGGCCGAGATCGGCCTGCTGGAGTACGGTAAGCCCTTTGGTACCCAGCGCTTTGTTGAACGTGCTCCTGAGCACACCCAGAAGCTGTGGGAAGATGCTGAGATCACTCCCCGCGCCATTGACCGCGAGGTTTCTCAGTCTATGCACATGACCCATATGGGTTGTTCTTCTCTGTCCGAGGCTCTGATCCGTCAGGCTCTGCGTGCAGGTCTGTCCGATGGCTGGGGCGGCTCCATGATGGGCACTGAGTTCTCCGACGTTATGTTCGGCACTCCCAAGCCCATTGACACCACCGCTAACATCGGCGTTATGGAGAAGGAAAACGTGAATATCGTTGTTCACGGTCACGATCCCTCCCTGTCCGAAATGATCGTTTACTATGCCAACGACCCCGAGATGATCGCTTATGCTAAGTCTATGGGCGCTAAGGGCATCACCGTTTCCGGTGTCTGCTGTACCTCTAACGAAGTTACCATGCCTCATGGTATCCCCATGGCAGGTAACTTCCTGAACCAGGAGAATGTAGTACTTACCGGTGCTTGTGAAGCCATCGTGGTGGACGTGCAGTGTATCTTCCCTGCACTGGGCCCCCTGTCCAAGTGCTTCCACACCAAGTTCATCACCACCTCTCCCATTGCCCGTATTCCCGATTCTGAGTTCTATCGCTTCAGCGCTGAGACCGCTGGCGACAATGCTAAGAACATCGTGAAGATGGCAATCGAGAACTTCAAGAACCGTAAGCCCGAGCTGGTCAACATCCCCAACCAGAAGCAGAATGCCCGCGTCGGTTACTCCGTCGAGGCTATCAAGAAGGTTCTGGATGGCGTTGCCAACACCCAGGTCGACGAGTTCGGCAGCACCAAGCCTCTGATCGAGTGCGTCCACTCCGGTGTTCTGCGCGGCGCTGTGGCTATGGTTGGTTGTAACAACCCCAAGGTCCGCCCCGACACCGCTCACATCGAGCTGATGAAGAAGATGCTGGAGAACGACATCATCGTTATCACCACCGGTTGCTCCGCTCAGGCTGCCGCTAAGGCCGGTCTGATGGATCCTGTACAGGCCAAGGAGTACTGCGGTGCAGGTCTGAAGCGTGTTTGTGAGCTGGCTGGTATTCCTCCCGTGCTGCACATGGGCTCCTGCGTGGATATTTCCCGTATGATGATCCTGGCTTCCGACATTGCTAAGGACTGGGGCATCAATATTTCCCAGGTTCCCGTTGTGGGCTGCGCTCCCGAGTGGATGTCCGAGAAGGCTGTTTCCATCGGTAACTACGTTGTGGCTACCGGTATTGAGACCTTCCTGGGCGTGGATCCCTACTCCAAGGGTTCCAGCGAAGTTACCGAGCTGCTGCAGGGCGAAAACGGCATCAACCAGTGGGTTGAGGCTAAGTTCGTTGTGGATACCGACATCGAGTCCCTGGGTGACAAGATGATCGCCTGCATTGAAGCTAAGCGTGCCGCTCTGGGCATTTAATAGTAAGTAAAACGAGGATTTTCCATGAAATTAGCGATTACCGGTAAGGGCGGCGTGGGCAAAACCACCCTGTCCTCTACTCTGGCAAGACTCTATGCCGACGAAGGCAGAACCGTGCTTGCCGCCGATGTGGATCCCGATGCCAATCTGGGACTGGCCCTGGGCCTTTCTCAAGAGGAAGTGGATGCCATTATCCCCATCTCCAAAATGCGCACACTGGTGGAAGAACGCACCGGTGCCAACGCAGCCAACAAATTCTTCAAGCTCAACCCCTATGTGGCGGATATCCCCGACGAGCTCTCCAAAGAGATCAACGGCGTGAAGCTGCTGGTGATGGGCACGGTGGATGTAGGCGGCAGCGGCTGTGTGTGTCCGGAGCATGTGATGCTCAAATCCATCCTGTCCGCCATGACCTACCGCAAAGACGATGTGGTGATCATGGATATGGAGGCAGGCCTGGAGCATTTGGGCAGAGGCACGGCAGCCAATATGGATCAGTTCATCGTGGTCATTGAGCCCGGTGCCAGAAGTGTACAGACCTACCGCAATGTGAAGCGGCTTGCATCCGATCTGGGTGTGAAGCAGGTCCGTGTGGTAGCCAACAAGGTCAGAGATGTCCAGGATGAGGAATTTGTAAAAGCCAACATCCCGGCTCAGGACCTGTTGGGCATGATACATTATAATACTGAGGTCATCGACGCAGATCGCCAGGGAAAATCTCCCTACGATTTCAGTCCCACCGTAATCGAAGAAATTCGGAAAATCAAAGCGATTTTGGATCGAGAATAATTAATAGGAGGAAATACCGTGACACTTTTTGAAAGAGTTTTTGGCGGTAACGATTATAACTACGAGCGCACCGTAGCTGCTATCGACGCAGCCATCGCCCAGTATGGCGAGAGCGAGCCCGTAGCCTTCCCCGATACCGCTTACAGCCTGCCCTGCTACTATGGCGTCACCGGCGTCAAGATCAATAATCTGGGCGAAATGAAGGCTGCTATGGCAACCATCAAGGAAAACATGACCCGCAACAACCGTCTGCAGGATGCTTTCGACTCCGGTATCGCCAGCGCACTGTGCGCTGAGTTCCTGGAAGCTCTGAAGTACCTGCGTGGCGCTACTCCCTACACCGAGCCCGAAATGGGCCACCTGACCGACGCCTTCGTGCGTAACCTGGGTGTTCCCCTGGTTACCGGCGATATTCCCGGTGTTGCCGTTATCATCGGCGGTGCTGAGAATCCCGAAGACACCGTGGCTCTGGTCAAGTCCTATCAGAACCAGGGTATTCTGGTCACCATCACCGGCGAGGGCATCAAGCATGTTGCTGATGCCGGCATGAAGACCGGTGAGAATGTCCGTGTCTGCCCCCTGGGCTACGAGATGCAGTCCGTCATCCACGTGGTGAGCGTGGCTGTCCGTGCAGCTCTGATCTTCGGTAACATTCAGCCCGGCGACTTCAAGGCTCTGAGCAAGTACACCTTTGACCGTGTTAAGGCTTTCGTCAACGCTTACAAGCCTCTGTCTGACGAGATCGTTTCCTACGGTGCCGGTGCTATCTGCCTGGGCTTCCCCGTTATTTCCAACGAGACCGAGAATATGTTCCGTGTTCCCAAGAGCCTGATCCAGCAGCTGGATACCGAGAAGTGGAATGCCACCTCTCTGGAGGCTCGCGACATCAAGATCAAGATCACCAACATCGACATCCCCGTTGCCTACGCTACCGCTTTCGAGGGCGAGATCATCCGTCGTGGCGATATGCAGGTTGAGGTGGACGGCTCCCGTGTAGACTGCTTCGAGCTGGTTCAGACCAAGGATGCCGCCGAGGTTGAGGATCACAAGATCGAGGTCATTGGACCCGAGATCGACGACATCCCTGTTGGCTCCAAGATCTCCCTGTCTTACACCGTTGATGTTGCCGGTAAGGCTATGCAGCCCGACTTTGAGTCTGTTATGGAGCGTAAGTTCCATGCATACCTGAACTGCATCGAGGGCGTTATGCACACCGGTCAGCGTGACATGATCCGTATCCGTATCTCCAAGGCTGACTTCGAGGCAGGCTTCAAGTTCAAGCATCTGGGCGAGGTTCTGTACGCCAAGATCAAGAGCGAGTTTGAGGCTGTTGTTGACAAGTGCCAGGTGAAGATCGTTGTGGATGCCGATATGAACAAGGATCTGCGCGCACAGGCCAACGAGGTCTTTGCAAAGCGTGACGACCGTCTGAGCTCCATGACTGACGAGTCTGTTCCCGTTTACTACACCTGTATCATGTGCCAGGCCTTCTCCCCCAGCCACGTGTGTATCGTCACTCCCGAGCGTTTGGGTCTGTGCGGTGCCGTGTCCTGGCTGGATGCTAAGGCTACCAACGAGCTGGATCCCACCGGTCCTTGCCAGGTCGTTCCCAAGGAACGCTGCATCGACGAGGAGCTGGGTCGTTACGAGGACGTGGATGAGGCTATTGAGAAGTACTCCCACGGTGCTCTGGAGCACATCACTCTGTACTCCCTGTTCCAGGATCCCATGACCTCCTGCGGTTGCTTTGAGTGTATCTGCGGCGTGGAGCCCTGCTCCATGGGCGTGGTCATCACCACCCGTGAGCATGCCGGCATGACTCCTCTGGGCATGAGCTTCTCCGACATGGCTTCCATGACCGGCGGCGGCGTTCAGACTCCCGGCTTCATGGGTCACGGCAAGCAGTTCATCTTCTCCAAGAAGTTCATCAAGGCTGAAGGCGGCCCCGGCCGTATCGTCTGGATGCCCAAGGATCTGAAGGATCAGGTTCGTGAGAAGCTGGATGCTGTAGCACTGGAGATGTACGGTGTTGAGAACTTCCCCGACATGATCGCTGACGAAACTGTCTGCCAGGAAGATCCCGAGCAGCTGCTGGAGTTCCTGGGCGAAGTGGGCCACCC
>JAZNHQ010000032.1:0-2020 GCA_045577035.1 Faecousia sp.
ACGACATGGCTACTCCGACTTCACCATAACCAGGATGGTAACCACATAGTCCCGGAGACTGTACTGGTGGGTCGCCGCTGTAATACCCAGGGGAATTGCGATCATAAATTCAAAAATGGTTGCGATCAAAGCGATGGCAAAGCATGTACCCATATGCATCGCAATCTTTTCCGCAACAGGGATACCGTACTTGAAGCTGGTACCCAGATCCAGCCGAACCAAATCCCCCAGCCAGTTGAAATAGCCCGCCATGATATCGGCAAAGCCGGCATCGGCACTGAGGCCGTAGGACTTGTACATGGCGTCCACCATCTCCGCAGAGACGGTGGCGCCGGAGGTTTGAATGGAGTTGACCTTGTCGCGGACAAAGTCAATAGGCATCAGTCTGGTCAGGAAGTAGATGATCAGAGAAACGCCAAGCAGAACTAAGATAGAATATCCTAATCTCTTTAGAATGTACTTTAACATACTTTGACACAACCTTTATCAGCCCGCAAATTCCAACTCCCAAATACGGTCCAGCGGAGAAGAATAGGGATTGATCTCGGAGGAAATGGTATTGGAATTGATGACCTTGGTGTTATATGCGTACAGAACATCACGCTGATAGACGGGCAGTTCCACAGCCAGATCCAGAACATAGCCCATTGCCTGCTCGTACAGATTGGCCCGTTCGCTCTTGTCATTGGTTTTACGTGCCTGATCGATCAGGTCGGACAGGTCGTTGAGGATCTGGGTCTCTTCCGCAGAGCCGCTGTTGCGCAGGTGATTGTAACCCCATGCCAGTGTGGAGGTTGCGGAGGAGTCCTTGTGGTAGACCTGGTACATATCCGGGTCCAGAGCAGAGGACCATGCAGCCGCCCAAACAGCCAGAGAACCGGTGCTGATCTTGGTCAGAGCCTGGGTATCACAAACAACGCTGATTTCCCAGCCCATATCATTCAGCAGGGTCGCGGCATCACGGAAGACCTTATAGGTGGGGTGATCCTGCAATGTGGAGCCTGCGATGGTGAAGGTGATCCGCAGATCGCTGTCACCGGCGCTGACACCGGCAGCTTCCATGTACTTCTTGATGTTGGTACGGGCGACATCCTCGTTCCAGGTGCCCATCTGGGGGTAATCCTTGCCGTTATCGGTGGCAGCAGAGCCCTTGGGGTATGCCCAGGAGACCTTGGACATATTCCAGTAGATCTGCTCTGCGGTGCCGGCGCGGTAGTAGTCCAGAGCCAGAGAGGTGTTCATGGCGCACATAATGGCCTTACGCAGGTTGATATCGTTGATCTTGGCTGCGTTGACACCGATGTAGCCGTAGCCCAGCTGATCGGTGGACAGCATCTTGAAGCCCTTGCTTTCCATGCTCTGCAGCTTTTCGTAGTTGGCATTGGTCAGCGCGGGGGAAATGTAGTGGACATCTCCGCTTTCCAGTGCGGTGATGGCATTGTTGGAGCTGACCACCTGATAGCGGACCTTTTCGATTTTGGCATTGTTGATGCCTGCGCCGGTGGTGCTGAAATTACCGTTGGCCTTGAAGTAGACCACATTGTCCTTGTAGAAATTGTTTTCGCCGGGGTTATCGCTGTTGGAGCTGTCAGTGACCTTGTAAGGACCTGCGCCCATGGGCAGCTTCACGTTCCGGGGGGACTGAATAATGTCGGACATGAAGTCAAAGCTTGCGAATTCCACGCCAAACTTGTTGTTTGCGATGTCCATAGCAACCTTGCTGCCCTCACCGTAGTAGTGCTGAGGCGCAACGGTAACCGCGAAGTTCCAGATGGCCTTGGGGTCAACGCCGTCAATGGTGAGCTGCAGAACATCATATTCGCTGTCGGGCTTGGTAACTGTGCCGTCGGCATTGTGGCCGGAAGCAACAGTGTACTCGGTGCCGTTGACGGTGACCTTGGAGCCGGCCTTATCGGTGTGTCCCAGAGAAACGATACCGGAGATATTCTGAACAGCCAGAGTGCCGTCCGCGCCCACATTTTCGTAGAGGACAACTTCCTTAGCCTTTGCGGTGTACTCG
>JAZNHQ010000033.1:0-12526 GCA_045577035.1 Faecousia sp.
ATCAACACCTTCGATGCCCTGGGCATCGTGGAGGCCTTTGTAAACGAAACCGATTATATTGTGGTTACCAAGGCAGCGACCATTACCGAAAATCAGTGATTTATCCAATGGGCGGGGGTATATCCCCCGCCCGCAAACAAAGAGGAGTGTTTCCATGAAAAGCTTTTTGAAAAAGAGATGGCCCTGGATCCTGGGCATCTGTGTTTTGGTTGCAGCAATTGTATTGCTGCTGGTGCGGTGCGGCGGTGACTCCATTTCCGGCGAACCGACTCTGACGGTGGAAACGCCCCAAAAGCTTTCGGCATCCCAAACTGAGGAATTTACCTTGGACGTGACCATATCTGATTTAAGGGATGCCCGTTATCCCGCAATGAGTATGAGTATTGCGTTTGATTCTTCACGCCTGGAATTTCTGGGCGTGGAAGAAGGAAACCTTTTTGTTCTGAACGACGAAAGCAGCATCGGTCAAAAACTCCCGGATTGGAGCTACAATGTGCAAAGCAGCAACGATACCGGACGAATCAACATTATGTATTTGGATATGACCGGCGGCAAGAACGCATTTACCAGGGAGCTTTTGGCAGACGATTACAATGTGGTGCTTCGACTGAGATTCCGTTTGCGCGGCAGTGTGCGTCCCGGTGATGTGCTCGACCTTATTCTGGAGGATGCGGTTTTTGCAGCATCCGATGAGACCCAAAGTCTTGCTATGACAACCGATACCTTAAAAACCAAGAACGGCAGACTTGTGATTGGAGAATAAATGATGAAGAAAATACTGAGCCTTTTATTGGCTTTTACCATAATGCTTTCCCTTTGTGCCTGCCAGGGCAACTGGGAGAGTGTAAATTTGAAAGATCCCATTCAGATTCCGGAAAACGGAATCATCAGAGAAAATGTGATCAAACAGGTCAAGCAGGAAAATGCCATTGGTATTTTCACCGGCAAATCCGGCGATTATAAATATGAATGGACTATCTTTGGCAGCGACATTGCCAAGCCCAAAGAAATCAACCTTGGGGTACAACTGAGCAAGACCGTAGAGGGTGACATCCAGGTTGCGCTTAGGCAGGCAGGATCCTTTGGTTTTTCCGCACTGCTTTCTGTGTACTTGGATGAGGAATGGGATGCACAGAGTGCAACTGCATATGCAGGCGAAAAGGCAATCGCCTCTGTGTCCATTACCGGCAGCAAATCCACAATTCTGAATCTTGCTTTGGATGGCAGTGTTGGGGAGTTTGTAATCCATCCCGACCCTTTACCTGATGACGATGCGACAGTTTCCGACCCCGCTGAGGACACGCCCGACGCCACAACGGTCAAGGATGACTACCTTTCCAAACCGGAAAATAACGACGACAAGGTTTATACCGATGGCAAGGATCAGTATCTTACGGATCCTGTCCCGGAGGGAAAGCCGAAACCTGTAGAACCGGAAAACCAGGATGTAGATAAGACCAAAACCTACACCTGCACCTTCTCCATCGAGTGTTCTACCATTCTGAATAACCTGGATCAGCTTGACCCCGATAAGCTGGAAATCGTTCCCTCCGGCGGTGTTATTCTGAAAAAGACCACCGTGACCTTCTACGAGGGCGAATCTGTTTTTGATGTGCTGCAGCGCTTATGCAAGGAATATGGCATCCACATGGAATCCTCCTGGACACCTATCTACAACAGTGCTTACATCGAAGGGATCCACAATCTGTACGAGTTCGATTGCGGCAGCTTGTCCGGCTGGATGTACCGGGTCAACGGTTGGTATCCAAATTATGGATGCTCCCGTTACCAGCTTCAAGACGGCGATGTGGTGGAATGGCGCTACACCTGCGATCTGGGTAACGATGTGGGTGGCAAGAACTTATTTGGGTGAGTATGGATAGATTTACAAAATATCACCCGCTGGTGAATTTCTTCTATTTTACTTTGGTGATCGGTTTTTCTATGGCGCTGAATCATCCCCTGGCACAGGGAATTTCCCTTGTGTGTGCGGCTGCCTATGCCGTGCAGGCGGAGGGCAAAAAAGCGGTGCTGTTTACACTGAAATGGTGTTTGCCCATCATGCTTCTGACGGCGATTATGAATCCTGCCTTCAGCCATGAGGGTGTGACCATTTTGCTGTATTTCCCCACGGGCAATCCGCTGACCTTGGAGAGTATTCTCTATGGTCTTTCTGCCGGCGTGATGATCGCCACCGTGATGTTGTGGTTTGCGAATTTTAACCGCGTCATGACCTCCGATAAGTTTATTTACCTGTTTGGCCGCATTATCCCCGCCATGTCTTTGGTGCTGAGTATGACCCTGCGGTTTATCCCTAAGTTTAAGTCACAGCTCAGCAGCGTGGTGGATGCGCAGAAAAGCATTGGCAGGGATATTTCGGAGGGGTCTCTTTGGCATCGAACGAAGATCGCTATTACGGTGCTGTCCATTATGGTCACTTGGGCATTGGAAAATGCCATTGAAACCGCTGACAGCATGAAAAGCCGGGGTTACGGTCTGAAGGGGCGTACCGCCTTCTCCATTTATCGCTTTGATGACCGGGATAAAACGGCATTGCTCTACTTGGGTTTCTGCGGTTTTTACCTGCTTTCAGGCATGATCGTGTCTGCCTTCGGATTCCGGTATTTCCCAAGCATCCGCTATATCGGTTTGAACGCTGTGACCCTTTCTTTTCAGTTTGTTTATTGGATTCTGTGTATTATGCCCGTGGTGCTGAACTGGGCAGAGGAGAGAAAATGGAAAGCTATTCATTCAAAAATGTAGATTTTACATACCCGGAGGGGGAGAAAAAGGCGCTATGCAATATTTCCTTTACAGTTCAGCAGGGTGAGTTTGTGATCCTATGCGGCCCATCCGGTTGCGGAAAATCCACCCTTTTGCGGCACTTAAAGTCTTGTCTGACGCCTCATGGTCTGTTCTCAGGTGAGATCCGCTACCGGGGGACCTTGCTGTCCCAGCTGTCCCAACGGGAGCAGGCACAGCAGATTGGTTATGTACTGCAATCCCCGGAGAATCAAGTGGTCACTGACAAGGTTTGGCACGAGTTGGCCTTCGGTTTGGAGAGCTTGGGTTATGATACCCCCACCATTCGCCGCCGGGTGGCGGAGATCGCTGCATTCTTTGGCATTGAGAATTGGTTCTATAAGAATGTTACCGAACTGTCCGGCGGTCAGAAGCAGCTGCTGAGCCTGGCTTCCGTCATGGCCATGCAGCCGGGTGTGCTGGTACTGGATGAGCCTACCGCCCAGCTTGACCCCATTGCGGCGGCAGATTTCCTTGCGTTGCTGGGTAAGATCAACCGGGAACTGGGCACCACCATCATTCTGACGGAGCATCGTTTGGAGGAAGCCTTCCCCTTTGCCACACGGGTCATTGTGATGAATGAGGGTGCGATCCTCTGTGACGACAAGCCGGAAAATGTAGGCTTGCAGTTAAAAGATAAGGGCAGCGGAATGTTCCTTGCTATGCCCACCGCTATGCGGGTGTGGGCGGCGGTGGAAACCAAACTGGATTGCCCTATGACTGTCCGCGACGGCAGCAGCTTCCTTTCCCAGCGGGTAGCGGAACGGGCACTCCTACCTCTTGCAGAAAAAGATCCCCCGGTGTACCCAGGGGATGTGACGTTAGAATGTGATGACCTTTGGTTTCGCTACGAAAAGGGCAGCCCGGATGTGGTGAAGGGCTTTTCTTTGAAGCTTCGCAAGGGGGAATTCTATGCCATCCTGGGCGGCAACGGCGCCGGTAAATCTACTACGCTGAAGGTGATTTCCGGTTTGAAGGCTGCCTATCGTGGGGATGTCCGCTTGCAGGGCAAGCTGGGACACCTGCCCCAGAACCCGCAAACCCTGTTTGTAAAACGCACTGTCCGTGAGGATTTATACGGGGTGTTCCGGGGTGAGAAAGTTCCTAAGGAAACCCAAGATGCAGAGATTGCCCGGATCGTGGAATTGTGCGGTCTGCGGGAGTTTTTAGATCGGCATCCCTATGATATTTCCGGCGGAGAGCAACAGCGTACGGCATTGGCAAAGGTGCTGTTGACCGCCCCGGATGTACTGCTTTTGGACGAGCCCACCAAAGGCTTTGATGCAGAGTTCAAGGAGACCTTTGCACTGATTTTGCGGCGACTGGTGGCACAGGGAGTAACCATCCTGATGGTCAGCCATGATGTGCCTTTCTGCGCCCAGTATGCCCATAAGTGCGGTTTGTTCTTTGATGGCAGCATTGTGGCAGAGGGCACACCCAGAGAGTTCTTCTCCGGCAACAGCTTCTATACCACGCCAGCCAACCGTATGGCACGGCACTTGATCCCCAAGGCAGTGACCGTATCCGATATTATCGGTTGCTGCGGTGGGCAGCTGCCTGCCGAGCCGGAGATCCCGGAAGCAGCACCGCTGCCTGCGGTGAAAGAAACGGCAGTAAATTTTAAACCTAAGCCGCTGCCTGTATGGAGAAAACTCCTTGCAGGCATATCCTTGGTAATTGCTGTGTTGGTATTCTTCTATGCTACCAGCATCACAGACCTTTCTGCGCTGATCAACCAAAGCGGTATCAGTGCGACCGGCGACCAGCAGCTTCATTTGTACTTGGTGCTGATCGCAGCGCTGGGTGTGTTCATTGCCGCTATTGGCCGCAGGAGCGCACCGTCTGCCATGCTGCAAATTCCGGCCAACCAACGAAAGCTGAGCAAGCGGACCCTGGTCGCTGCAGTGCTGATCGTACTGTGCATTCCGCTGACCATTTTTGCCGGGGTAAAGTACCTGGGTAATCAGCACTATAATCTGACGGCATTATTGGTGCTGGTAGAGTGCATGGTGCCCTTCTTCCTGGTGTTTGAAAGCCGCAAACCCAAGGCCAGGGAATTGGTGACCATCGCCGTGTTGTGCGCTATGGGTGTAGCCGGACGGTCTGCATTCTTCATGCTGCCCCAGTTCAAGCCCGTATTGGCGCTGGTCATCATCTCCGGCGTGGCCTTTGGCGGCGAGACCGGATTTTTGGTGGGCGCAGTTACCATGCTCGCCGCGAACCTTCTGTTCTCCCAGGGAACCTGGACGGCCTGGCAGATGTTTAGTATGGGCATTATCGGCTTCCTTGCCGGAGTCTTGTTCCGAAAAGGTTTGCTTCGCCGCAGCCGTGGAAGTCTTGCTACCTTTGGTGCTTTCGCAGCGGTCATCATATACGGCGGTATTATGAACCCTGCCGCTGCACTGATGTACAATTCCCAGACGATCAACTGGGCAATGCTTAAAGCTTACTATGTGTCCGGCTTGCCTATGGATCTGATCCATGCAGCGGCAACGGTGATCTTTATTCTGATCGCCGCAGAACCCATGCTTGAAAAGCTGGATCGCATTAAGGTCAAATACGGTCTGGTGGAGTAGCTGTTCTCAAGGAAAGCCATGGCGTATTTGCCCATGCAGTGTATGGATTGATTTGTTGGATAATCCAAATGCTACAAAGGCTTGCCAAAGGGCGGAATCACATAAGGATTTACCCTGTGTGATTCCGCCCAACGGCAAGCCTTTTGTGCTGTTATTCTGGCTGCGCTTTTAGTCCTGTGATCGCTTCAAAAACCGGCAATTCATAGCAGGGGATGTAGATGCCCCAGGTTTCACCGTTTCGATTGCTTTCTAATATGTAATAAGACCTACAATGGATACAACCGTACTGATCGCGGGTAAGTTTATATTGCTTGTAGATCCCTTCGTTAAAGCTTTCGTCTTTATTCCAGCCTGTAATACGGATGTGCTTCTTTACGGTTCGAATGACTATTGAGGACAAAGGAAAGGCGTATTTTCCTTCCAGATTGGCAATATACAGGTTTTCGGAATCGGCAAAAATCCTAAACCGGGGATTGCGATACGGTGCCATCTGCAGGCCTTTCTCACAAACCTTAATGTTGCCACCCTTCACCTTATAATAAAAGGAAAGAATATCGACCTCTTTTGCAAAAGGCGGAACGGAGAGTTCAGAATATATGGCATCGCAAACGCCTTCCAAATTCGTAAGTACATGGGTACTTTCTTCTGTTCCCAGAACGGTTTTTGCCTTTTGATGGCTTAAAAGCGTGAGAAGACCCCAAACCAACAGACATCCTCCGCCAAGCCAAAACAGCCAAGCGGCATTTTTATATGCCTGACCAAAGGAAACACCGTCTGCATCACCCAATCCCCTCAAAATACCCACAAAAATCAGTACGCCGACGGCACCGCAGATCCGCTGTCCGATTCGTAGAGTGCGGGGAAGTTTAGATTTTTCGAGGGTTTCTTCTGCTCTTTTAGAAGATCGATTAAAGGCTTGCCTCATAGCTGCAGAAGGCTGCGCTACTATGAATTCTGCACCGTTGCATTGTTGGTTTTTCTTGTCGGTTGTCAAATCAATTCCTAAAAAAGGCTTCACGGTATGACCTCCCTTTATTGTAATGTACTGTGCAAACACGCATAAAGGTTAAAAATATTCCTTGAGGCTGTGGGTGGCGCGCAGGTAAGCTTCCCGGAAATAGGTTTCCAGGGGCAGGTGGCTGTAAAGATCCAATTTGCAGCGGTTGCCTTTGGGACGGATTTTCAGTTCTAGGTTCAGGATTTCCTGTTTCTGGGCAGTTTTTAGCCGCCGGACGATCTGTTCCCAGTCCAGCACACCGTCACCGGGCAGCAGGTGCAGGTCGTCGGTTCCCTGGAGCTGACCGCTGGGATCGGTGACACCTAAATTGTCGTTCAGATGGGTCATGATCAACCGGTCGCCGTAGGGGGTCAGGAAATCCCAGCCGGGGGCATAACAGGCTTCGTGGCCGGAATCGAAGCAATATCCTACACTTTTGCAGTTTACATAACGCTTTAACAACGCCGCCAGATATTCCGGTCCTTCCAGGTTTTCAAAGGCAATACAGATGCCCAATTCTTCCGCATGGGTCACCAGTTTATCGAAATGATCGAAGTATAAGTTATCTTCGGAAAAGGTGTAGTCCACACCGTTCCAGGGGTGCACCACCAAAAGGGGGATGCCATATTTTGCGCAATCGGTGGCAGATTGCAACAGGTCGTTTAGGAGTGGCTGGGCGATTTCTGGGTTGGGATTCCATAGGTTGGGCATGCCCCGCAGAGGGCCGTGGAGGGATTGGACGGTCATGTTCCGGGCGTGGGCGCTGCGTACGATTTGGGCTAAATCGCCATCTTTTTGCCAGCCGGGGGAAATGGCGCAAAAGCCCGCATCTGCCAGAGAATCAATGACCTGCGGCATGGGCAATGCGTAGCTGTCTTGCAAAGAAAAACCGAATTTCACCGGGCAAACCCTCACTTTCTTTTCTTGGATACCATCATACAACACATTTGGGAAAAAGTAAATCACGGACATGGAAGATTGCTTTTTGTGGGATTGTTCTTTATAATACAGGAAACTACGGCGAATCGGGTGATGGAATGTATAAAACCGCCAATGACTATTACAAAGAAAAATTTGGCTGCAAGGTGTATAAGCTGTCCTTGGACGGTGGATTTACCTGCCCCAACCGGGATGGCAGCATTGCTACCGGCGGGTGCATTTTCTGCTCCAGCCTGGGTGGCGGTGAGTTTGCCGAGCATGGTGCCAACATATCCCAGCAGTTGGAGCAGGCAAAAAAGCGGGTTGCCGCCAAGATCAAAGAGGGAAAATATATAGCCTATTTTCAAGCCTTCACCAATACCTACGCTCCCTATGACCGCCTATGAGATCACCGAGGGCGATGGCGACAAGTGGACTCAGGGCAGCAGTGACGGCTTGACCGTCGTAGCCAACGGCCCCGTGGGCAAGCTTACGGACATCCAGGTGGATGGCGAGGTGGTGGACAAGGAGCACTACGATGCCCAGACACCCGGTACCACCGTTACTCTGGATCCGGAATTCCTGGAGCAGCTGCCTGTGGGCGAGCACACCATTACGGTGGTTTACACCGATGGAGAAGCTTCCGGCAGCTTCTGGACCCAGATCAAGCCTGCCACACCGGCAACCGGTGACGAGTTTGATGTTCTGCTGCACAGCATCGTGCTTGCAGTAAGCTTTGCCGCACTGGTGGTTTTGGTTCTGACATCCAAGAAGTACAAGCCCGAAAGCTAAATCTTCCAATGGCCTGCTTTGAAAAAATGACAAGGGGCTTTCTCCCCAGAATAGAGATTCTTAGTTAAATACCGGGATACCGCTTCGGGGTGTCCAAAACAAAAAATCGGCTCGATTGAGCCGATTTTTTGCGGTTATTGGTGTTTCTTGCAGACACCCGAGGGCGGGTGACCCTACATACAATCATTTTGCTGCAGCACCTTTTAGTAATGATACCTGACTCGTTGGGTGCGGTAGAAGATAAACAAATGCAAAATTGAAAATGCAAAATGCAAAATTAAGGTGTCGCTAAGGCGACGATAATATAAAAATGAATGCAGTAAATACCTTATGGTTATTGCGCGTTATCGTTACCGGGCGGGTATGGGCAAAAACGATTATTGCCCAGACTTTATGTGTACTGGGGTGAAGCGCCCTTGCGCTTCAAATAGGAATTTCAGGGGTGGTATGCGTTTTGCGTATAAGTGCCTGTGAAAAACGAATTTGCAAATCTTCGTTTCCTATAATAAAATAAAGGCAATCGTACCAAATTGCTGAAAGACAGGCGGCTGAAATTCTCATTTTTGTACATCTGACACAAAAGTCCTGTCCTTTGTATAATCCCTTTCGGTTGCGCCAACCGGAACGGTATTGTATAATAAAGTGGTAATAGTGGAGACCTGTGGATGGTACGGCTCCGTGGGTCACTATGTACGAAAAAACTATGGGGGTAAAAGTATGAAAAAGAATTTACTTAGTATTCTTCTGGCACTTGTGCTGGTGCTTGGCCTGACGGTCCTGGCTGCACCTGCAGTATCTGCCGAAGAAACCACTGCGCATACTCACTGCTACTGCATTAACGCTGATGCAAAGCCTGAGGATCATGTGTGCAGCGACAATCAGGAATGGACGGCTATTACTGCCACTACAACCATTTCTGCAGACGGCTACTATTTCCTCGACTGGACAGGAAATAAAGCTGCCAGTATTACAGTAGCTGAAAATGTAACGGCCTCTGTGTGTTTGAACGGCGCAAGAATTTATGCCAAAACTACTATTGTTTTGAATTCGAATGCTACTTTAAATATTTGTGACTGCTCCAATGGCGCACAAGGTAGCATCACGGTTTCCGCTAGTGCCACCAGAACTCCGGTTTATTTGGGTGAGAACACTGCTGTAAATCTGTACAGTGGCAATATTACCGGCACAGGCAACGGAAAAGCATTAGCGTCCGTTACATTAGCCAAGGCTACTGCTGTTTTCAACATGTACGGTGGCAGCATTACCGGTGGTTCTACTACTACAAACGGCGGAAACGTATTGATTTCTGCCGGCTCCTTCACTATGTATGGCGGAACTATTGAGAATGGTCATGCAGACAAGAAGGGTGGCAATATTGCACTGACTGCTGCTTCCAGTAGCTTTACTATGTATGGCGGCACTGTTTCCGGCGGTGAAGCTGGTACTTTCGGCGGCAATATTTCTGCAAACAACGGTGCGCAGGTCCTAGTGGATGGTAAAGATGCGCTTATTACCAACGGCAAAAGTACATCTACCACTGATGGACAGGGTGGCGGTAATGTTCACATTCATAAAGAAACCGGTAAATTCACATTGAATGCCGGTACGATTTCCAATGGCGCTGCTCTTTCCGGCGGTAATATCATGATGGAAGCCGGTACATTTGAAATGAATGGCGGTGCTATTACTGGTGGTACTGCTGGTAAGAACGAGACTGAGCAGGCCAATGAAGAAACCGGCGAGATTACTACCATTGTGACCTACAGCGGCATCGGCGGCAATGTATATGTAAAAAGCGGCGCTCTGAATGTAAATTCTGGTAGTATCTCCGGCGGTATTGCTAAAAACGGCGGTAATATTTACGCAGATGCTAATGGCACTGTCAATATGACTGATGTGCTCTTGGAGAACGGAATCTCCATCGAGAACGGCGGTAATATTTATGCGGTTTCCGGTAGTACTTGTACGCTGAATTCCGGTACAATCTCTGGCGGCACTGCTAAATCCGGTGGTAATATCTTTACCAAAGGCACGCTGAATATTGCGGACGGTGAAATTACCAGTGGTTCTACCTCTGCTACTGGCGGCAATATTCGTGTGGACGGTACCGGCTCCAAGCTGAATATGACTGGTGGTATTGTTTCTAACGGTTTGGCTGCAGATAACGGTGGTAATATTTATGTAATTGACTGCACACAGGCCAAGATTACCGGCGGACAGGTCCTGAACGGTGAGAGCGGTGGCGCACAGGGTGGCGGCAACCTGTATGTGACCCACCAAAAAGCTACAACTACCCGCTTCTTGACTTTAAGTAAAGTGACCATTTCCGGCGGTAAGGCTACCGCAGGCAACGGCGGCAATATTTACGCCAGAGCCCTGGGTAAGCTGACGATGACCGATGTGACTGTGGAGAATGGTTCTGCCACCAAAAACGGTGACAATGTGTATCTGCAGGACAATATCAATGTCGATATCACCGGCGGTACCTTCACTGCTACCTACGGCGGCAGAAACTATGTGTACGACGAAGCCAAGCACAAATCTTACACCCAGGAGCAGATCGAGACCTACGGCATCAACTATGCCGGCGGCGACGCTGAAAAGACCGGCAACGGCGGTAACATCAGCATCTACAACTGCGGTAAGATTACTGAGACCACCACTACCACCGATGAGACCACCGGTGAGGAGGTCACTAACACTACCGTTACCGCTACCGGCTATGTGAATATTACCGGTTCCACCATCATCGGTGGCCAGGCCGAAAACGGCGGTGCTATCTATGTGGGCAGCGGAACTCTGACCCTGGACGGCGTCACTGCCAAGTCCTGCGGCGGCGAATCCGGCAAGGTTTTGCACATTGCCAAGAACGGTACTGCTACTGTAAAGGATTCCACCCTGATCAACTGGGGCATCCAGGGCAGCACCATCGTCAACAACGGCAATCTGATCCTGCAGGGCAACATTAGTATGCCCAAGGAGTACAATGCCAACGAGATCGTTGTGATCGGCCTGAGCAATACTCAGGATATTCTGATCAAGTGCAGCGAGAACGCAAACGCTGTTATGGACATTTCCGAGCTGACCTCTGTGGACACTGATGTGATCAATGTGGAAGGCATTTACTATGGCGACGGCGTTCTGTCTGTGGGCAGATCTGAGAATGTCAATGCCGATGGTGACACCCTGAACACCGCAGGCCTGGTGGCCAACGGTGTTAACGACACCAACCGCGCGCTGATCGTTGCTTACAATGCAGCTTTCGACCTGACCGAAACCGATTGTAGCTACTACCTGGTGAACGCTCTGATTCAGGGTGTTACCGAAAACGGCAACCTGACCGGCGGCGGCGCAAACTTTGACGATGTTACCAACGACGGCAAGACCAGCGTTGTTTACTACATCCTCAACGGCGATCTGACCGAGAACGCAGGTACCATCGGCAAGGATATTTGCCTGAATCTGAACGGCTACACTGTTACCGGTGCTACCGTGGCTCAAGGCGTGAAGGTCGAGCTGATGGACTCCGCAAACGACGGCTACGATGCTACCAAGTGTGGCAGCTTCTCCGGCACCGTTAACGGCACTGTGGAAAGCATCGTTCATGTGAATATTCCCGGTGGCTCCCGTCACTATGTGATCCTGCCCAACGACGATGGCAGCTACTCCGCGCACCGTTACCTGGCTTTCATCAGCCACACCAGTCTGAAGCCTGCCCAGGCCGCTCTGGGCTTTAAGGCCACCTTTAGAGGTGATGAGAAGGTTCGTGCTGCAGCTACCGGTTATGGCCTCAACATGCGGGTCAACAGCGGTAATGCCAAGGAGTTTATGAAGGCTTCCACTGAATGGACAGCCGAAAGCACCACTGTGAGTCTGCGTGTACAGAACATGCTGGTAGAGGGCAGTGATGCGATCTGCAAGGCCGGTGCTTCTGCTGTTGTTTACGGAGATGCATTTATCCTGTTCGAGATTGGCGGCGGGAATGTCTACGCTACCACCTCTGAAAAGGGTGTTTCTTTGAAGGGATTTATCAAGAGCCTGAACACCGATTTGGTTGCAAACCCCGACAATTACAATGCAACACAGATCACCGCAGTGCAGACTCTGATCAACAATTTCGGCGCCTATATGGAAGGCTGGGAGTATGATGCCATCATGGCATGGGCCGAGTCCTCTGAGGAGCCTGTTCCCGAAACTACCGAAGCAGCTTAATTTCTCATAAAAAATGGATGGGTCCGCAAGGATCCATCCGTTTTTTATGAACTAAAAATTCATATTTATCGTTCTGTTGCGGCGGTGCGCAAAGGCCCCCTTGTGTAAAGGGGGCTGTCAAAAATCTATTTGATTTTTGACTGGGGGATTGACAACCCCTCCGAGCAAAATCAAAGATTTTGCCCACCTCCCCTTACACAGGGGAGGCTTTGATGCGGTGGTAAACAGA
>JAZNHQ010000034.1:0-17952 GCA_045577035.1 Faecousia sp.
CCCTTTTTGTAGTACGCCGACGATTGGTATACTCAATATCCGTAAAATTCTGCTGTTTTTCCATTTAAAACACCCCTTTTCTCTATTATACCATAAATAGCCTTAGGGTGGTAGAATTAATCAGCGTTTACTGCAGGGGAGCCAGATTACAAAAAAATTACCGCAGAGGGAGTTCCCTCTGCGGTATATTTTTAAATTAGACCAGGCACAGGCCCAGGGTGACCAGGATCCAAACCAAAGCGATCCACTTGGTAGCGGAAGCCAACTTTGCATCCAAAGTGCTTCTGCTGCCCTTATTCATGTAAGAATCGGTATTACCGGCGATAGCACCGGACAGACCGGACTCCTTGCCGGACTGGAACAGACCCACCAGGATCAGTGCAATACTGGCGATCACTTCCATAACGATCAGAGCGATTTGCATTGGGTTAACCTCCCTCCGTATTGGCGCATCAAAACCGCTTTCGCGGACAGCGTTTTACAACTTATCCCTTACACGGGACGATACATCCGGGTTATTGTAGCACACGGATTCAAAAATTGCAATAGTTCGGCAAAAATTTTTTACTTTGTGACCCAGTTGCCGGTGGCGGCACAGGTCAGATAGGCATTGATGAAGGGATCCAATGCGCCGTCCATAACAGCATTGACATTGGAGGTCTCGCAGCCTGTGCGGGTATCCTTGACCAGGGTGTAGGGCATGAACACATAGTTGCGGATCTGGCTGCCCCACTCGATCTTCTTCTGCACGCCCTTAATATCAGAAATCTTGTCCAGATGCTCTCTTTCCTTGATCTCCACCAATTTACTGCGCAGCATACGCAGACAGGTTTCCTTATTCTGGAACTGGCTACGCTCCGTCTGACAGGCCACAACGATGCCTGTGGGCTTGTGGATCAGACGCACAGCGGAGGAGGTTTTATTGATGTGCTGACCGCCTGCACCGGAGGAACGGAACACCTGCATCTCGTAATCTTCGGGACGGATCTCCACATCCTGGCTGTCATCCTGGATCTCCGGGATCACCTCGATGGCCGCAAAGGAGGTCTGACGGCGGGCATTGGCATCAAAGGGAGACACACGCACCAGACGGTGAACACCGTTTTCACCCTTCAGGAAGCCGTAGGCATTATCGCCCTCGATCATAATATCCGCAGACTTCAGGCCGGCCTCTTCACCCTCCTGGTAGTCCATGATCTTGTAGGTAAAGCCGTGCGCCTCTGCCCAACGGGTATACATACGGTACAGCATCTGGCACCAGTCCTGCGCCTCAGTACCGCCGGCACCGGCCTGGAAAGAAACCATGGCGTTATTCTTATCATAGGTGCCGGTGAGCAGGGTCTCCAAACGGCAGCGTTCCATATCCTCTGCCAGGGCGTGGAAGCCTTCCTTCAGCTCGTCCAGCCTGGTATCGTCATCCTCTTCCGCTGCCATCTCGCAAATGGTGATCATATCCTCCCAAGAGGATACCATGGACTCATACTTTGCCAGCTTATTTTCCGCGGATTTGGATTTCATAACGATCTGCTGGCTCTTCTCCGGGTCATCCCAAAAGCCGGGAGCCTCCTGCATAGCCTGGTAGCGCTCCAGCTCGTTCTTCAGACCTTCCAGATTCAGAGAATCGGCAAGACCATCCAAAGCGGGCTTTACTTCGTTCAGCTTTTGCTTATAGACATCAAATTCAATATTCATGGGCAATTACCCTCTTTTCCTAAATTCAGCTGATATATTATATCCGAAAATATGTCATATGTAAAGAGTTTATGTATTCTTTTTTCTGGGGAGCAGCTTCATTTTGCGAAGAATCGACCCCAGCTTTCCCTTTGCTTTCCTTGCAAACACCTTACAACGACTCCACAAGGATATGGCAAACCGAGGCTGCTCCAGCTGCAGAAATTGGCTCAATGCCCGGTAGCTGGCTTCCCATTGGGCGCAATCCAGGGTTTCTGTGGGGCTGTGGCAGTTATGCCAGCCTGTGCTGACATTGACGCCGCAAATTTTATGGCACAGGATCTGCAGGTCACAGCCGCCCTTGGCTTTGCTGTCTGTAAAACCCAGTTTATCTGTGATATAGGCCTTGAACTGCTGGGTATTATCCACCTGATTGTACAGGCAGCCGCCAGTACCGGCCCAGTCCATTTCCAGCATAAAGCGGTGCGCATTCAGCTCTTTGTATAGCTTGGGATACGCCTTACGCAGAAAATTGGCGCCTCTTTTACCCTTTTCCTCTCCGTCCACGATCAGCAGGCTGTGACCGCTGTCCTTCAACGCCCAAATCATAGCGCAGCCTGCCCGGTCGTCCGCACCAATGCCGCACTCCGGGTTGCTGCTGTGAAAAACGCCATCAGTCAGCACAGGGGTGGTCTGTTTTGGATTGCCGTAGGCTTCATCCCAAACAGTATCTGCGTGGGCTACCAGCACCACACGATCCTTACGGCTGCCGGGAATATAGACAAATCGCTGCAGCGCAGCAGTGCCTTTTGCGCTGATGACACCGGGCAATGTTTCGAATTTTTCAAACACGCCGTCGGAGCTGGAAACAGGGATATTCATAAATTCCGTTAATAAGGCAATTGTGTCCATAATTTGTTCACCTCTGTGTATTATACTAACAGATATTTCTGGATTTCTCAACAGATTTATTTAGTGGACAAATGCGAAATAATATGTTATATTATATGGTGATATTTTATGTGTGGGAGGCTTGTGAAAAATGGGCAAGCTAATTGTGATCGAAGGTACTGACGGCTCCGGCAAATCCACCCAATTCCGGCTTATGACCGAGCATTTGGATCGGGATCAGGTTTCCTTTAAGCGACTGGTATTTCCCCGTTACGACCAGGAAAGCTCTGCGCTGATTCGGATGTATTTGGGCGGTGAATTCGGCAGCAAACCCTCTGATGTGAATGCCTATGCTGCCTCTGCATTCTATGCGGTGGACAGATTTGCATCCTATAAGCAGGATTGGGGCAGCTGGTATGAAATCGGCGGTCTGGTGGTTTCTGATCGCTATACCACCTCCAATGCCGTACATCAAGCCTCCAAGGAGACCGGCGAAGACAGAGCCCGGTTCCTGGACTGGCTTTATGAATTTGAGTACGAGAAGCTGGGTCTCCCCCGCCCCGATTTGACCATTTACCTGGATGTTCCCACGGACTTCACAGAGAAAATGCTCCGTGGCCGTGAGCAGGCAACCAATACCAAAGCGGATATCCACGAGAAGGATATGGCCTATCTTGCCACCTGCCGTGAAACCGGCAGAGCTGCCGCCGCACATTACGGCTGGACTGTGATCCAGTGCGTAAAAGACGGCGCTATGCGTTCCATGGAGGATATCCATGCTGAGATCTACAGCTATGTGAAGAAATGTATGGAGGAATAAGCAATGGTATACATGCTTTTGGGCACCGGCTTTGAGGAAACCGAAGCCATTGCCCCTCTGGATCTTTTGCGCCGTGCCGGTGTGAGCGTATGCACCGTGGGTGTGGGCGGAAAGATCGTATACGGCGGCCACGGCATTGGCGTGGAAGCGGATATTGAATTAGGCGAAATGGATCTGACCGCTCTGGAAATGATCATTCTGCCCGGCGGTTTGGGCGGTGTGAATTCCGTCCGTGCCAGCCAGAGCGCTATGGAGGCCCTGGCATTTGCTTGGGAAAATGAAAAATTTGTTGCCGCAATCTGCGCTGGCCCCACTGTACTGGCAGATTTGGGTATTACAGACGGCAAAAACGCCACCTGCTATCCCGGCTGTGAAAGCGGCATGGGCAATGCGGTCATCTCCCCCAATGCAGCCTGTGTCCGGGACGGCAAGCTGATCACCGGCACATCTGCAGGCTGCGCCATCCCCTTTGGTCTGGCACTGGTGGAGGCATTGAAAGGAAAGGATGCCGCCCAACGCATAGCGGAACAGATCGTGATCCGTTAGGCCGAGAGGACTCGAACCGAAACAGGAGGTTACTATGGATAAAGAGAATTTGAATCCCCAGCCCCCTCGGGAGGAGCCGGAGCTGATCACCGATGTGATCAGCAAGCCCAAAGAGGTTGCTGTACCTTTAAGTGACGAGACCATGGAACTAAATCTGTCCCAGGAGGCAAGTGGAGAAGCCGAACAGCCGGCAACCTCGAAAGAGGATGACTGGCTGGAGGAGTTCTTCAGAGATTTTTCTCTGCCCGAGGATGATCTTCCTGCAAAGGATCCCATTCTGAAAGAAAACTGGGATCCCAAGCCTGCCTACCAGGCGCCTGCCGGACAGGATATGGTGATTGAAACGGAAGACGAGCAGGATGATTACGAGCCGGAGCCCCAGGGTCGTCCCGCTGCAGACAAAAACCGGGGTCTTTGGGGCATACTGCATAGCATCCCTCACCTGCTGGTCTCGCTGATTTGGCTGGCTCTGGTGGTTGTGATCGGTGTTTCCCTGGGTCGTTTGATTTGGTCTGCCAGCTCCGACCTGCTGGCCTTTGGCAAGGAAGATCAGATCGTCACCATTACCATCACCGACAAGGAAGCCAAGCGTGCGCCCGACGGTACTCTGATCTCCGTGGATATTGAAGCCATTGCCCAAAAGCTGGCCGATGCCGGACTCATTGAGAAACCGGATCTGTTCGTGACCTTTGCCACCCTTACGGGCAAGGATCAGGACATTGCCGCCGGCACCTACAATCTCAACACCTATTTTGACTACAACGCTATTATTAACGCCATCTCCTACCACACGCCCAAACGGGAAATCGTTACGGTTCTGATCCCCGAGGGCTACACCTGCGCTCAGATCTTTGCTGTACTGGCAGAGAACGAGGTGTGTGACGTGGCGGAGCTGGAGGACTATGCTGCCAATGGCGAATTGGACGAATACTGGTTCCTGGAGGGCGTGAAGCGTGGCAGCAAGTATTGTCTGGAGGGCTATCTGTTCCCGGATACCTACGATTTCTATAAAAACGATGATCCGGGTCGTGTCATTGACAAGTTCCTTGCCAACTTCGACTACCGTTTCTCCGACACTATGCGTGATGGCTTCGCCAAAATGCAGGAGCGTTACGCCAAGATGTTGACCTCCCACGGCTATGGCAGTGAGTATATTGCCAACAATCCGCTTACCATGCATCAGCTGGTCACCCTGGCCTCCATTGTGGAGAAGGAGTCCGGCAACGGTTCGGAAAGCTTCGATATCGCTTCCGTCTACTATAACCGTCTGACCAACCAAAAGGAGTATCCTTACCTGGATGCGGACGCCACCGTACACTATGCCATCGGTGACTACTTTGGCGAGATCAAGGAACTGACTCAGGCACATCTGAACACCGACAGCCCTTATAACACCCGTGGTGTGCAGAGAGGTCTGCCTCCCGGCCCCATTGCCAACCCCGGCATTTACTCCTTGTATGCAGTACTGGACCCCAACGAGACCAGTTATCACTACTATGTCCTGGATCCCAAGGCCGGCACCCACAAGTTTGCCAAGACCTATAGCGAGTTCCAGAGACTGCTGAAAGAGTTGGGATATACGTCGTGAGAAAGATAGAATTATTAAGCCCCGCCGGGGATATGGAACGGCTGAAAATGGCCGTTGCCTACGGCGCGGATGCGGTTTATTTGGCCGGCACTGATTTTGGAATGCGCTCCTTCGCCGGGAATTTCTCCCCGGAGGAGCTGCCCCAGGCCGTAGAATACGCCCACAAGTGCGGTGTTAAGGTACACGTGACCGTCAACACCATGCCCCGCAATGACGAGGTGGTATCCCTGCCCGCTTATTTGGAGCAGCTACAGGATGCCGGTGTGGATGCTTTGATTTTGGCTGATTTGGGTGCCTTCACCCTGGCAGGCAAATATGCGCCTAAGTGTCAGCGGCATATCTCCACCCAGCAGTCTATTGCCAATTACGAGTGCGCCACAGCCTGGTATGACCTGGGTGCTACCCGGGTAGTACTGGCAAGAGAATGCTCCCTGGAAGAGATCCGCACCATTCGGGAGAAGACCCCCAAGGAATTGGAGATTGAAACCTTCGGTCACGGTGCTATGTGCGTCAGCTATTCCGGCAGATGCCTGCTGAGCAACTATATGACCGGCAGAGATTCCAATCGGGGTGCTTGCGCCCAGCCCTGCCGCTATCAGTACGCCCTTATGGAGGAGAAGCGCCCTGGTGAATACTTCCCCGTATTCGAGGACGAAAAGGGCACTTACATCCTCAATTCCCGGGATATGTGCATGATCGACCATCTGCAGGATCTTTCCGATGCAGGCGTGGATTGCATTAAAATCGAGGGTCGTGCCAAATCTGCATACTATGCAGCAGTGGTCACCGGTGCTTACCGCCATGCCATTGACGATCTTGTTGCCGGACGGCCTGTGGATCCGGTTTGGCGTGACGAGGTGGAGCATGTTTCCCACCGGATCTATTCCACCGGCTTCTACTATGGCTTCCCCGGTCAGTACACGGCGAATTCCCGATATATCCGGGAGTGGCAGGTATGCGCCATTGTGGAAAGCTGCAACGAAAACGGTCTTGCTCTGTGCAGCCTGCGCAATAAGTTCAAAGCAGGCGATGCTCTGGAGGCCGTAGGCCCGGATACCCGCCCCTTTGCATTGCATGCACCCATGATGAAAGACATGGACGGCAACGACCTGGAAGAGCCCAGAACGCCCCAAATGAAATTCTATATGCAGCTGGAACAACCTGTTCCTCCCCTGACCATTTTAAGAAGAAGCGTAGATTTATCTGCGAAATAGATTTAATAAAAGCTATAAATACCCCACAAAAGCAGGAGCTTTTCCTGGCTTTTGTAGGGTATTTACAGTTTTTAATTCTTCAAACTCTGCAATGGAGCAGGGATGCGGCCGCCGCGGGCAATGAAGGCTTCGCTGGATTCCGGGTGGACAGGCATGACAGGGGCGCTGCCAAGCAGGCCGCCCATCTCTACCATATCCCCCACCTGCTTGCCGGGTGCAGGGATGATACGCACGGCGGTGGTTTTGGAATTGACCATGCCGATGGCTGCTTCGTCCGCAATGATGGCGGAAATGGTAGCAGCAGAGGTATCACCGGGTACGGCGATCATATCCAGACCCACAGAGCATACGCAGGTCATAGCTTCCAGCTTATCCAGAGTCAGCGTACCGGACAGGGCTGCTGCGATCATACCCTCATCCTCAGATACCGGGATGAAAGCACCGGACAGGCCGCACACATGGTTAGAAGCCATCACGCCGCCCTTCTTCACTGCGTCATTGAGCAGTGCCAGTGCCGCAGTGGTGCCATGGGTGCCGGTAACCTCCAGACCCATTTCTTCCAGAATACGCGCCACACTGTCGCCCACCGCAGGGGTGGGAGCAAGGCTCAGATCCACAATGCCGAAAGGCACACCCAGGCGAGCGGAGGCTTCCACGCCCACCATCTGACCCATACGGGTAATACGGAAGGCGGTTTTCTTAATGGTCTCTGCCACCACATCAAAGGGCTGACCCTTGACGCTTTGCAGGGCATGGTGAACCACGCCGGGGCCGGAAACGCCCACATTGAGTACACACTCCGGCTCACCTACGCCGTGGAATGCACCGGCCATGAAGGGGTTATCCTCCACCGCGTTGGCAAATACCACCAGCTTGGCACAGCCCAAGCCATCGTTATCCGCAGTAAGCTGGGCAGTCTTTTTAATGATCTGACCCATTTTCGCCACTGCATCCATATTGATACCGGCCTTAGTGGAGCCCACATTGACACTGGAACAGACCCGCTCTGTACAGGCCAGTGCTTCGGGAATGGAGTCCATCAGGATCCAGTCGCCCTTGGTGGCACCCTTCTGCACCAGGGCAGAAAAACCGCCGATGAAGTTCACGCCGCATTCCTTGGCCGCCTTATCCAGTGCCAAGGCCAAAGGGACATAGGAGTCTGTATTACAGGAATTACCCACAATGGCAATGGGGGTCACGGAAATACGCTTATTGACGATGGGAATACCAAACTCCCACTCAATATCCTGGCCGGTCTTTACCAGGTTTTCTGCCCGGCGGGTGATCTTATCGTAGATTCGCTGGGCGCAGACATTCACATCCTCATGGCAGCAATCCAAAAGTGAAATGCCCATGGTGATGGTGCGGATATCCAAATGCCGCTTGTCGATCATGTCCTGGGTGGTTAAAATATCTTTTATACTGAACATGGCGCAACCTCAGATCTTGTGCATGGCATCAAAAATATCCTGCCGCTGCAAGCGAATGGACAGACCCATCTGCTTGCCCTTTTCTTCCAGCTGCTGGGCAACCTGTGCCAGGGGCAAATTAGCGCTTTCCACATCCACCACCATCATCATGGTGAAGAAGCCCTGCAGCACAGACTGGCGGATATCCAGTACATTTACATTATACTCGGCCAATTGGGTGCAGACCTGGGCAATAATACCCACACGGTCCTTGCCTACAACAGTAACCACTGCTTTCATAATACTCTCTCCTTTTCACGGTCAGGAATACGGATTGCCACACCAGCGTGCGCGCTGGTTCGCAATGACGCATCGAAAATTACACCATCAAAATTCGTAATCAGCGCAATAGCGGTTATCCAGGAAATTCCAGAAATGGGTCTTGGCTTCCTGGTGTGCCGGATGGTCTGCGTAGTTTTTGAGAGCCTCGGCACTTTCAAACTCAGAATACAGGGCATAGTCCATGCCACCCTGGTATGCCGCACGAATCTCCAAATGCTTCAGACCGGGGATCACACCAACCAGGGGCTCCAGAACAGAGCGAATGATCTCGATGGCTTCCGGCTTATTGACGCCTTCCTTTAAAGTATACAAAACAATATGCTTAACCATATTTTTTCTCCTCTTCACATAATATAAAAATACCGGGGCAGGAAGTGCCCCGGTATGTATTTCGGAATTACTCCTCGGTGGTCTCCTCAGCGGCGACTTCCTCAGTCTCCTCTACGACCTCTTCAGCCTCCTCAGCCACTTCGGGCTCCAGCAGGGCACGGATGGACAGAGAGATACGCTTGTTCTCAGCATCCACATCGGTGATCTTCACCTGGACCTGCTGACCCTCAGCCAGCACGTCCTCGGGCTTGCCAATGCGCTTGTTAGCGATCTGAGAAATGTGGATCAGGCCGTCAACGCCGGGGATGATCTCAGCGAAAGCGCCGAAGGTCATCAGCTTAACGATCTTAGCGTCCACAACATCACCAACATTGTAGCCGGTCATGAACTGATTCCAGGGATTCATCTCAGCGGTCTTGTAGCCCAGAGAGATCTTGTGCTTCTCAGCGTCGAAGGAGATGACATATACATCGATCTCATCGCCAACGGAAACGACCTCTGCGGGGGTCTTGATACGGTTCCAGCTCAGCTCGGAAACGTGAACCATGCCGTCCACGCCACCGATGTCCACAAATGCGCCGTAGGAAGTCAGGGACTTCACGGTGCCGTGGTACTTAGCGCCAACTTCGATCTCGTTCCAGATCTTCTCCTGAGCAGCCTTGCGGGTCTCAGCGGTCACGGCACGAATGGAGCCGATCACACGACGACGGGCACGGTTGACCTCAGTGATCTTCATCTGAACGCTCTGGCCGACCATAACGCTCATATCGCCGCCCTTGGCAACGCCGGACTGAGAAGCGGGGATGAACACACGGATGCCCTTAATGGTGGCAACCAGGCCGCCCTTGTTCTCTTCGGTGATGGTAGCGTCCACAACGGTCTTCTCTTCGCACCAGGTGTTGGGCTCGTCCCAAACCTTCATGCCGTCCAGCTTCTTCTTGCTCAGCTGGCAGGTGCCTTCCTGATCGTTCACACGAACAACGAACACTTCGATCTCGTCGCCCACCTTCAGAATATCTTCGGGCTTTACAGTGGGATCGGCGCTGACTTCGTCGTAAGGAATGTAGCCGGCGTGCTTAGTGCCCAGATCAATCTGAACTTCGGTGGTGCCGATTCCGGTAACGATACCGAGGACCTTATCTCCTGTATTTAAAGTTTTGATGGACTGCTCCAGAAGTGCCTCAAAGCTTTCTTCCTGTACAGCCTCAACATTAGTAATTTCGCTCATAGTCTTGTTGACCTCCTTTATAATCCACGCCGGGGTTGACGCACCGGCAGTGATTCCAACATCAGCGACACCGCGGAAAAACTCGGGATCCAATTCACTGGCGTTATCCACCAATGCGACCCGATCGCAGTGCTCCCGACAAATCATAGCAAGGCGGCCTGTGTTGGAACTGCTTACGTCTCCTACAACGACCATGGCCTGACAAATCGTACTCAATTTTGCCGCTTCGCTTTGCCGAGATTCGGTTGCTCTACATATTGTATCAAAAATTTTCAAGTTAGTAAACAATTTTTTTGCGATTTTTACGCACATTTTCCACAAATTTTCTGTGGATGTGGTCTGACAAACCATGCAAATTGCCAGTTTTTCTCTTTCCGGGAGGTTTTTTGCCCAATTTTCCAACTCTTCCGGGGTCTGAAAAATCATGCATTTGTCACACCAACCGGCAATGCCCTCCACCTCCGGGTGGTCACGGGTACCGATGATCACAGGCAACTGTCCATGCTCCGCGGCATCGCTGACGATACCGTGAATGCGCTTGACGAAGGGGCAGGTGGCATCCACGATCTCTACGCCCCTGTCCTGCAGCTGCTGATACACATTGCGTGCAACGCCGTGGGAACGGATGATCACCGTCATTCCCGGCTGCGCCTGGGTCGGGTCACTGATCACCTGGACGCCCATCTGCCGGAATTTGTCCACCTGGTGGCGATTGTGAATAATAGGCCCCAGAGTGACGACCTGCTTGCCCTGCCGGGCAGCCTCCTCCACCAAGCCAACTGCCCGGTCTACGCCGAAGCAGAAGCCCGCGCTTTTTGCAACCGTTACACTCATAGAGGGATCTTCTCCCCGATGATCTTCTTCATGGCAGCGATCACGCCGTCAATATCCAGGTCGGAGGTATCCAGCTTCACGGAATCCCGGCACATTTTCAGCGGTGCCACATCCCGATGGGTATCCTGGTAGTCACGCTGCTGGATCTCCTGCAGAACCTTATTGAAATCCGCCTTCTGACCCTTGGCGTTCAGCTCATCGCAGCGGCGCTTGGCACGCACCTCCGGTGCGGCAGTCAGGAAGATCTTCACCGTAGCCTTGGGCAGAACCACAGAGCCGATATCCCGTCCGTCCATGACCACATTGTGCTTCTTGGCCACATCCCGCTGCATATCCAGCAGCATGTCCCGGACGATGGCATGAGCAGACACCAGGCTGGCCTTCTGAGAAATATCCTGGGTACGGATATCATCGGTCACATCCATGCCGTTCATGATCATGTGCTGCTTGCCCTCGGCATCATATTCGATTTCCACGGTCAGCTCGTCAATGTAGCGGCTAACACCGTCGATATCCTTAGGGCTGATACCCAGCAGATCCAAAAAGTATCCCACGGTGCGGTAAATAGCACCGGTGTCCACATAGTAATAGCCCAGTTCTGCGGCCAGACGGCGGGCAATGGTACTCTTGCCGGCACCGGCAGGGCCGTCGATAGCGATAGAATAAGTTTTAGACATAATCGTGTCCTCTTTTCGTATTTTCAAATTCATATTTATCGCACAGCTGCGCAAATGGAAAATTGTGGTATTTGCCTACGGCAAATGGATTAAAACACCTATTTTTAATACCGTCTGCGTTAGCAGACACCTTCATTTTCAATTATCAATTATCAATTTTCAATTCTTTATCTGTAAGATAAGCAGGAATTTATTGTGTTCTTAGTTTTGACAGGGCGGCAGCTTCCCGGGCGACAACCTCTTCCGGGGTCAGGCCCAGGCGCTTGCCTGTCTGCTGGGGTGTCAGCGGTACGCCGCCCTCCAGTCCGTAGCGCAGAGTCAAAAGCTTTTCGTCCTCCTGGGAAAGAACGGACAGCAGCTCCGAGATCCGCTGACGCATTTGGAAATAGGCGGTATCCTCTACCGCTTGATTCTCTTCCTCCGGTAAATCTTCTGTTTTCTCCGGATTCTTGGCACGGTTCAGATTGCGGGCATTTTCCACCATATCTGCCACCACTGCGGCCTGGTCAGGGGTAATGTGCATAGCTTCCGCAATTTCCTCCAGGGTGGGGTTTCTTCCCAGCTCCGTCAGCAGCCGCTCATCCACGCCCCGGTAATCCTCCAGAGCCTGGCGCAGCTTTTGTCCCACACCGGCCGCATGCGCCTGCACAGCAATTGCCCGGATCATACCCGCGCGAATTCCACGGTCACGGTATTCTTCCAAATCGTCGCCTGCATAGCTAAACAGGCGCTGCCACAGGTGCATACTGCCCTCCTGGATCAGATCCAGCAGCAGTACGCCCTTACCGGCATACTCCCCTGCCAGCTCCACCACACGGCTCAGGCACAGGTTCATGACCGCCATATACACAGGGTCATCCATATCGCCCTGCTGATTGGCTTGGCAAAGGGGCTGTGCCAGGGGCGGCAGATCACCGCACACGGGAATGCTCGCCAACTCTTCCAGGTACAGCCGCAGAGGGTCGTTCTCATCCAGGGAGTCCATCAGCTTACCGGAAACCACCAGCTGCTGCTCTGTACGCAGCCGCAGTGCTGTTTCCGAATCCGCGCAGAAAGTGGGAAGATCAGAAAGATCGACACCAACGCCCATCTGCTCCAAGCCATCCAAGGCTTCATAAATGCTTTCATCACTTTCCCCGTCCAGCTGCGCCAGCAATCGGGACACAGAAATACTGTGCTCGCCGCGGCAGCTTGCCAGCAGGGTCTGCACCGGATCTTCAAATGTAAAATCCATCATATTCATTGGTCTAAAAAATCCTCCAAACCGAGGCCTGCGCTGCGCTTTTGCAGCTTGGCTACCGCCTCGTTTTCGATCTGTCGAGCCCGTTCCTTGGAGATTCCCAGCTGTTCGCCAATGGCCTCAAAGCTATAGCAGGTGCCATCAGCAAAGCCAAAACGCAGGCGGATCACCTGCTGCTGGCGCTCGGTCAGCTGATCCAGCAGGCTGTGCATGGTGTTTTCCAGTTCTTTGCGCACCAATTCCTCCTGGGGCTGGGGGGCATGGATATCCTCCAGCAGCATCTGCAGGCTGTCCTCACCGTCACCGGCGGACACATCCAGGCTGCAAACCTCCGGCAAAAGCGCCAGGTATTCCTCCACCTTGGCTTTTTCCATACCCGCACGCAGGGCGATCTGCTCCGAATCCGGCTCATATTCCAGCTCCTGCCGCAGCTGATTCTGGGCGTACAGGATCTTCTTCAGTCGCTCCGCCGCCCGGATGGGCACACGGATCAGACCGCTGTGATTGAGAATACACCGGGTCACACCTTGCCGGATCCATTTGGTGGCATAGGTGGAAAACTTCAGATTCCGGGTATAGTCAAATTTCTTGGCGGCGATCAAAAGGCCGATACTTCCCTCCTGGATCAGATCCAAAAGAGGTACACCTCTGCCCGTATATTCCTTGGCAATGGATACCACCAAACGCAAATTAGCTGTGACCATGGTGCGGATCGCGTCCGCATCCCCATTGGCGCAGGCTTTTGCCAGTATGGCCTCCTCCTGGGGGCTTAACCGGGGATTGCTGCGGATCTCCTCAAGAAACTGCTTGACATCCTCGGTATCACTGGGCTCCTTTGCAAGAAGCGTTACACTCATTGCCCCGTTCCCTTTCTTTCTTTCAGCTTATTGCGAAATGCCAGCAAATCATCATTACTGGCCACGGTTTTGCTCTGCCGCTGGGTCTGTACCGTCCGGACACAATCCCGGAAGGAGCCCTCGCTGACAGGCCCTTGCTGCCGTTGAGAAACAGCAGATAAATGATTCATTTCCTCAGCGCTCATGTCCGAAAGTACCGCCAAAGAGACCTCCATCCCCTGCTGATACCGATCCAGCAGCTGGCTGTAGGCTCTTCCCAGCAATTCTACGGAAAAATCCTCCGCCTGCAATGTGCCTGCATGATCCAGCATGGTAGGATCCTTCAGAATGTGCGCAAGGATGCCCTCCTCTGCCATGGCGGATTTCATGTTGTCGTAGCGGATGGTGCGGGATTTGGGCTGCAGCGCCTTAGCAGGTGCTAAGTCTATGGCTTCCTGCTTTTTCTTTTCACGGCTCTTGCGGCGTTTGTAGGCTTTGTTGATCTCCAGCTTCATAGTCTCAAAGCTGACCTTTGCCGCCTCGGCAATGCGGTTGCCATAGACCTCCCGCTGGGCTGCACTGCCCAGGGAGCTGATCAGTTCCGCAGATTCCTGCATGAACTTCACCCGCTGGTCATCAATATTCAGATCATAGTTTGCACGAATAGCGTTCAGCTGGTACTCCACCCGGTTGGTAGAGCCCTCCAAAAGCAGCTTGAAGCGGTCTGCGCCATATTCACGCAGGTAATCGTCCGGGTCCATATTGTTGGGGATCTGCAGCACCTTTACCTGGATACCGGCCTTTTCCAAAATGGGAATGGCACGGCGGGTGGCCTTCTGACCGGCAGAATCGCCATCATAGAGCAGCACCACCTGCTCTGCATAGCGGCTGATCAGCGTGGCCTGTTCATCGGTCAGACTGGTGCCCAGGGAGGCAACCGCATTGTCAAAGCCGTACTGGTGCATGGTCACCACATCAATATTGCCCTCCACCAGGATCAGATATCCCAGCTTGGTCTTTTTGGCAAGGTTAATGCCAAACAGATTCCGGCGTTTGTTAAAGATCGAGGTTTCATTGGAATTTAAGTATTTGGGCTTGGAATCGTCCAACACACGGCCGCCAAAGCCCACCACATTGCCCCGCACATCAATGATCGGGAACATGAGCCGGTTACGGAACTGATCATAGATCCGTCCGTTCTTCTGCCCCACCAGATTGGCATCGATCAGCTCCTGCTCCGTGTAGCCCTTGGCCTTCATAGCGGAAATCAGACTGTTCCAGGAATTGGGTGCAAAGCCAATGCCGAAGCGGGTAATGATGCTCTTGGTCAAGCCTCGTTTTTGGGTGTATTCCAGACACTCCTTGCCCTCCGGGGCATACAGGCAGGCGTTAAAAAAACGTCCCGCCTCTTTCATCAGCGCCCACAGCCGTTCCTGCTGACGGTAGCGGCTCTGGTACTGCTCGTCCTCGGGCACTTCCATGCCCGCACGCTTTGCCAGGGCTCGGACTGCATCCGGATAGCTTAAGCCCTCCAGCTCCATCATAAAGTTAATGGCGCCGCCGCCCTTATGGCAGCCGAAGCAGTAATAAATGCCCTTATCCGGTGCTACAGAGAAAGAGGCCGTTTTCTCTCCATGGAACGGACACAGGCCAAACATATTGGCGCCGGAGCGCTTCAAGGTCACATACTGACCTACCACTTCCTCAATAGGATTACGTGCAACCAGCTCGTCAATAAACGAAGAGGGAAATGCCATGGAGATCGCCTCCTTTCACATGCTTTTTTGATAAATTAATCGAAATCGTATCGCTTGATCTCCAGCAGCATACGCACAAAGGAGATCACACACATTGCGCCCCAAAGGAACACAAGCCACATGAAGGGCCAGGGCTTCATAATGTTCTCCGGCAGCAGCGTAAGACCGGTAACACAAAGGCTGACAATGCTAAAAATAAAAATCGCCTTCATAGTGCCCAGCGCCTGGGAACGGTAATAGCAAATTGTCAGAATTAAATTATAAACGAAAACCATCAGCACCATGGGACAAATATTGGTGAGGATGTTCTTGGAGGGAGGACTGAGCAGGCTGCACAGTTCATAGCCCTCGTCCCCTACCATGGGATACATAGGGATCACACTCAAAAGCAAAGCAATTGCGGACAGGGCGATCATGATACCGCTCCAAATCTTATCCGCAAGGGTTTCGTCACGCATATGTACATCTCCTTATATTGCTTAATTAGTTCATTATAACACAAAAACACGGGATATGCCACCCTGTTAACAAATATTTTATAAAGGAAATGCCCGGTACTCCTGGCCGATCTCCATGGCCTCCACTGTACCGGCGGTCATGTCTGTGATCTTGTCCAAAAACGCCTGGGTTTTCCCTTCTGCAATCAGGATCTCCAGCTCCACCTCTGCGGTAAACTGGGTATCCCGAATCACGCCCTCAAAGGCAGCAATCTCCAGCTTGACCCGGTCATAAAAGCTGTAGGGACAGGGCAGGTACAGTACTGTCCATACCCGCTTCATGGATTTGCCAGCCGCATCAATGGCGATTTTAGCGCCCTTGGTATAGGCGCGCACCAGGCCGCCGGCACCCAGCAGAATTCCGCCGAAGTACCGGGTCACCACGCACACCACATTGTATAGCTGCTCACGCTGCAGCACCTGCATCATGGGGTTGCCTGCAGTGCCGCCCGGCTCGCCGTCATCGGAAAAGCGCATGGCACCATCACGGATCACATAGGCCCAGCAATTATGGGTAGCATCATAGTGCTGCTTCTTCATTTGCTGAATCTTTTCCAGGGCTTCCTCCTCGGTTTCCACTGGCCAGATACGGCCAATGAACCGGGATTTTTTCTCTATGAATTCATCTTCGCCGAAATCGGTTGGCACCAGATACTCGTCCAAGATCATCTCTCCTCGGTGATATATTCTTTCAATCTTCCGTAAAGGATCGGGTCAACAATGGTTTCTACCTCAATGCCCTCGCCGGTGTAGTCCACATTAAGCACCTGGGCGCTGCTGTGGAGCGTATCCACCATGCCGCCCATGGAATAAGGCAGACGGACGGTGATGTGGTGACGGCTGTGACCCAAAGTCTTCTCAATGGCCTGCAAAAGTGCGTCCATGCCCACACCCAGCTTGGCGGACATTTTGACCACATCTTCCCCAATGGGGATATCCTCGGCACTTACCAGCTCTGCTTTGTTATAGCAGCGCAGCACCTTGGTGCCGGGCTTGGCCAGCTTGGCGATGAGGCCATCCACCACGGAAATATGCTCCTCCCGGTTGGGATCGGCGGAATCGATCACATGCAGCAACAGGTCTGCATATTCCAGCTCCTCCAGGGTCGCCCGGAAGGCATCCACCAGGTGGTGGGGTAATTTCGCAATAAAGCCTACTGTATCGGACAAAATTACATCCAGGTTATCAGAAACCGTCAGCTGCCGGGAGGTGGTGTCCAGGGTATCGAACAGACGGTTATTGGCAGGGATGCCTGCATCGGTCAGCTGATTCAAGAGGGTGGATTTTCCGGCGTTGGTATAGCCCACAATGGCTACCACAGGCACAGAATTCTTCATGCGGCGTTCCCGCTGCACACCACGAACCTGGCGCACCTGTTCCAGCTCATGCTCCAAACGGCTGATGCGCTCCCGGATATGCCGACGGTCAGATTCCAGCTTGGTCTCACCGGGGCCACGGGTGCCGATACCGCCACCCTGCCGGGAAAGGCTCTTGCCCATACCGGACAGCCGGGGCAGCAAATACTTATACTGTGCCAGCTCCACCTGCAGACGACCCTCACGGGTCTTGGCACGCTGGGCAAAAATATCCAAAATCAGTGCGCTGCGATCCAGCACCGTTACGCCGAATATCTCCTCCAAAGCCCGGATGTGACCGGGAGAAAGCTCGTTATCAAAGACCACCATAGTGGACTCCGTAGCCTCCACCAGCATCCGTACCTCCTGGGCCTTGCCCTCGCCAATAAAGCTGTGGGCATCGGGTGTATGGCGGTTTTGCAGGATCTTGGCCGTGCAGAAGCCGCCGGCAGTCTCCAACAAGGCTTCCAGTTCCTCTAAAGTCTCATCGGTAGCGGTTTGTGCCTGGGTAAAGCAGTCCGCATTCAGGCCTACCAGCACCGCCCGTTCCTGTTTTGTCTCAAAAGTCGATTCCATAATAACTCCATTTGGCAATATTTTTGTTATTATACCACAACTTTGGGGTTCTAGGCAACAAAAAAATCCGCATTGCAAAAGCAATGCCGATTTTCAGGTTTCTTACTTCAGGTTGAAGCGCTTGTTGAAACGGTCAACACG
>JAZNHQ010000035.1:0-7854 GCA_045577035.1 Faecousia sp.
TTTCCAAGACGAAGAAAATCACGCAGACAATACTTTGTGTATTATCAAGGGATTTTCTGATGTATTGGGAAATGCAAGCGTCTGAAAACCTATTTGGGTTCGAGTCCTCTCAGCCTACGCATTAACCCTGGGAGGAAATCGTTTTTGCCCATACCCGCCCGGTAACGATATAGCCCAATGATCTTAAGGGTTTTGAGGCAAGAAAGATACCGGGCGGTACCCAATGGCGTAAGGACGACTGCCAGTTTTGACGCGCATTGTCCGGCCGTACTACGGCACGATAAATTGAAATTTGTATTAATATATAAAAAAGACCGCAAGCGTAATGCTTGCGGTTCTTTTTTATACCTCTTTGTACATGGTGACCGCATCATCCTTGCGGACATTATCTGCCACCTGAACCACTTCCACTGCCACCGTCCTGGGACCCATGGCAATTTCGATCCGATCCCCGGGCTTAACCTCGTAGCTGGCCTTGACCACTCTGCCGTTCACACTGATACGGCCGTTATCACAGGCTTCGTTGGCTACGGTCCGCCGCTTGATCAGACGGGAAACCTTGAGATATTTGTCCAGGCGCATTCTTACTCAGCGACAGCGTCCTTCAGAGCCTTAGCAGCCTTGAAAGCGGGCAGCTTGGAAGCAGCGATCTGGATGGTCTCGCCGGTCTGGGGGTTACGGCCGGTACGAGCTTCGCGGTTCTTGACCTCGAAGCTACCCAGGCCAGAGATCTGCACCTTCTCACCCTTAGCCAGGGAAGCGGTGATAGCGTCGATGGTAGCGTTCAGGGCGCACTCGGCAGCCTTCTTGGTCAGGCCGGCCTTTTCGGCAACGGCAGCGATGAGTTCAGTCTTGTTCATAATTTTTATTACCTCTTTTCCAAAGATTGGTACTTTACATTAACATATTTTTTCAAATAATGCAAGCATTTTTCCTATTTTTTCTGATTTTTTTTACAAATGTAGTAGCTTTGCTATTTTGTCGCCCTTGGGCAGCAGCAAGCAGTCCTCTTTCTTGATTGCTTTGAACACAATCACGCATACAAAATACACGATTACGCCCACCATAATCGGTGCGCCGCACAGGATCACAGACTGCATCCGGGATGCCGCGGACAGGTACTGTCCCAGCAGCCAGTAAGTGCCGTAAACCGATGCACCCATGATCACCGCACTGAGCAAAGGCCGCAGCAAATTGCGAAGCAGCGCAGGCTTCTGCGGCACCATGCGGCGGATGGCGATCAGATTCAGGATACCAATGGCCAGGAAGCACACACCGGTACCGATGGGAGCCGCCAAAATGCCAATATAGGGGTTGCCGGACAGGATATATACCACCAGCAATCTGGCCGCACCGCAGATCAAAGTATGAATCACGGGGATATGAGCCTTACCGTGCGCCTGCATAACAGCAGCGGTGTACTGGATTATGGCGTAGAAGAACACATTGATGCCCATAATGGCCATAAGCTGACCACCCAGGGTCAGGAATTCTCCTTCATGACCGGCAAGCAAGGACATGACCGGCACGGACAGCACCGACAGACCCACCGCACAGGGCATACTCAGAAGACCGGTGATACGGGCTGCAGATTCCTCGGTCTGTCTGACATCCTGATCCTTTTTCAAAGTCAGATTGGCGGTAATGGCAGGGATCACGCTGACGGTGATGGGAATGATGAAGGCACAAGGCATATTGTAAATGGTCTTTGCCATATCGTAGATGCCCTTCAAATAGGTTGCGGACACCTGCTCACCCTTCGGCGTAATCACGCCGGCCATGTACTGACCGGATTCGATCAGATCCTTCAGCTGACCCATATACAGGCCGGTTTCCAACACTGTCAGCAATTGCAGACCGGCAACACCGATGGTAATGGGGACGGCAATGGCCAACAGATTTTTTGCGGTTTTTCCGTAGCTGTCCACACTTTCCGCGGTCTGAGGCATTTGGGCATACTCTGCCCCCTGCTTGCTGCGCAGATAGAATACAGAGATCACGCAGCTGACGGTCACGCCCAAAATGGCGCCGCCGGCGGCCAGAGCGATATCATCGGTCATATACATGATCAGCATGGCAGCGGCCAGGCCGATCACCAGCTTGAACACCGCCTCGATCATCTGAGAATTGGAGGTGGGACGCATATTGCCTTGTCCCTGGAAGAAGCCACGGTAAGTGGAGATCAAGCCCATAAACAGGGCACAGGGGGCAAGACAGATGATGGCAAACCAGGCATCCGGCTGACTCATGCTGTTGGCCAGGGCCTTGCAGCCAACGGCCATAAAAGCAGTACTGAAAATACCCAATGCCAGGAAAATAATACGGCTGACATTGTAGATCCGGCGCACCTGGTTATAATGTCCCTGGGTACTGGCCTGGGAGATCATACGACTCATAGCCACCGGCAGACCGGCGGTAGAGATCAAAAGCAGCACCGTATAAATATCATAGGCAGTGGTGAAATAGGCATAGCCCTCCGGGGTCAAGACCTCGTTCAGCGGCAGCTTATAAAACGCACCGATCACCTTAACCACGGCGGTAGCAATGGCCAGCAGTGCCGCACCGTGAAGGAATGTTTGTTTTTTGGTTGTATCCGCCATAATTACTCCTTTTCTCCAAACAGCCGGGGGATTGCGTAGCCGGTCAGTTCTTCCACTACAGCCTTCAGGTCGATGGTGGGGAACTGTCCGTTCTGATACAGGATCTTGCCGCCAACCATGGTCATGGCCACATCACCGCCCTTGGCGCTGAACACCAGGGCATTCATCACATTATGACAGGGCATCAGATGGGGCGCAGAGAAGTCTACCAGGATAATATCCGCGTCCATGCCCTCCTTGAGCATACCGCAGCTTTCCGCACGCCCCTGGGCTCTGGCACCGCAGACCGTACCCATCATCAGCGCGGCGGCCGCAGGCAGAGCGGTGGCATCGGAGAGCGCATTGCGCTCCTGCAGCGCTGTATAGCGCATGACCTCAAACAGATCCAAATTGCCGCATTCCAGTGCACCGCCGGTACCCAGTGCCACATTGAGGCCGGCCTTGACACTGCTGCCAATAGCCGCCGGGGTCAGACCGGATTTGGCATCGGCCATGGGGGTGGTGACCATAGAGGCCTTCTTTTTGCCTAAGATGGCCTTATCACTTTCGGACAGGGCGTTGCCGCCTGCAAAGGTAGCAGGCACGTTGAATACCCGGTGGCAAGCCAGCAGCTCACCGGGCTCCAGGCCGGTACGATCCAGGCAGGATTCGATCTCCTCCGGGGTATTGCCCAGGTGTAGCTGGAAACCCAAGCCCTCCTCTGCGGCATAATCTGCCAGAGATTCCCACAGTTGATAGTTGCTGGTATATTCAGCGTAGATGCCCACGTCAATTTTGATGCGTCCGCCATCATGGCCGTGCCATTTCTCTACCACACGGCACAGCTCCCGGCACTGTTCGTCGGTCTGGAAGTCAAATTCCTCATTTTGGTCGATGAACCGATAGGCAGACAAGGCGATATTGGCTTTGATACCGGCTTGTGCCACAGCTTCGGCGGTAGCATCGGGATAATAGTAAAGATCCGATACGGAGGTTATGCCGAAGCGCAGACACTCCGCAATGCCCATCAGGGCAGAAGCTTTCGCGCAGCGGCTGTCCATTTTCGCCTCCCGGGTCAGCTGCTCGGTCAGAGCATCCTGGCGGCTACTGTCATCCAAATAGCTGCGCAGGGCGGTGGTTGCCAAGTGGGTATGGCAATTCACCAGGCCCGGCATGGCAACCATACCGGTGCCGTCCACGATGGTGGCAGGCTTCTCCTCCGGCACAGTTTTGCCTATGTAGGAAATCTTACCGTCACAGATCCCGATATATGCACCAAACAGCACCTGCATTTTTTCATTCATGGTGACCACGGTCACATTGGAGATCAAGGTATCCAAACTATACGCTTCCTTTCGCTCACAATAATCTAAACAATTCTTCTTTTTGCTGCAGCACGCTCTCCAGCTGCTCAATATACTGCTCAGGGAATTTGGGGTTATGGAATCGCTGCAAAGTGCCATTGGGCAGATTGACCTTATTCATGCCGCCACCGCCCAAAGACAAAATCGTATGCAGTTCTTCCATCATGTAGATGTTATACAGACAATCCAAGCCATCCCGGCTCCAGCCCACATTTTCAAAGCTGCCGGACATATATTTCTGCCGGTATAAATAATAGGGCTTGTAGCCCAGCCCGGCCAGGGTTTCATTGGCGTATTCCACCATCCGGGCAACCTCCTGCCCGGTGGGCAGATTCTCCCGGCGCTCGAATAGATCCGCACCCTTTTTTAAGGCCAGCGTATGCACCGTAATGTTGGCAGGGTTTAAGGAAGCCACCGTATCCAGGCTGCGGCAAAAGCCCTCGAAGCTATCCATGGGCAGGCCGGCGATCAAATCCATATTGATGGCTTCGAATCCCCCATCCACCGCCTCTTGGTAGCGGTCAAGCACATCCTGGGCGGTATGGGGTCTGCCGGAGGCCCGAAGCACCACATTTTCCATGGTTTGAGGGTTGATGCTCATGCGGTCCGCGCCGTGTTCCCGGATGGTGCGCAGCTTCCGGGCATCCAAGGTATCCGGTCTGCCGCCCTCCACGGTAAATTCCAGGCAGCGGTGCAGGTCGATGCTTCCATGAATGGCATCCAAAAGGTCTGCCATTTGTACATCCGACAGGGTGGTAGGCGTGCCGCCGCCCATATAGACCGTGCGCACAGTCTTGCCGGAATCGGCAAGCAGCTTACCGGTAATTTCCAATTCTTTTTTCAGCGCCTGCAGGTAGGGCTCCAAAAGCTCCGTCCGCTTACCCACACTGCGGCTGACAAAGCTGCAGTAGGCACAGCGGGTAGGACAAAATGGAATGCCCACATACAGGGAAATATCGTTGTGATCCAAAAGCCCGGCAGCATGCACCGTGGACACGGAGCAATCCACCGCTAGTTTTTGCCGCTGGGGTGTCACATAGTATACGGTTTCCAGCTCTTTTGCGGCGGATTTCGGCGTACCGCCCTCTAAGATATGCTTGGTGGAAATCTTCGTAGGACGCACGCCCGCCAGCGCTCCCCAAGGGGGAATACGATCCAGGTGCGCCAGTGCCGCCTGGTAATAGCTTTGCTGCAAGGCTCTGCGGCGCAGACGCACGGTTTCCTGGGATGAGCGGAGCCGTTTGGAAGCCCGGCTGGTTTTGCCACCCATGGTGATGGTGGTTACCGCTGTCAGCCAGGTGTTCCCCCGATACAGCCGGGAAACCGCTTCACCCTCTGCCAGGGTAGAAAACAGAGCCATTTGCAATTGTTCCACAGCATACCGGTCCTCATGACCGACCAATGTAAGCTTCATAGATCACCTTTCAATTCTTCGGGATGATGCCCGAAATGCAAAGTGCAAAATGCAGAATGCAAAATGAAGGTATTTGCTTCGCAAATGATTTAAATAAGTCGCCTTTGGCGACACCTTAATTTTGCATTTTACATTTTCAATTTTGCATTTATTTAACGCATATATGGATTATACACCCGTTCTGCGTCCAGGGATGTCGATTCTCCGTGGCCGGGGTGTACGGTATAATTTTTTTCCAACTTGGCAAGGCGACCCAGGGATGCCTTGATTTCCTCCCAGCTGCCGCCGGGCAGGTCTGTTCTGCCGCAGGTACCGGCAAACAGAGTGTCGCCGCTGAACATATGCTCCTCAGCGATCAAGCATACAGAGCCCGGGGTATGTCCCGGTGTGTGCAGAACGGAAAATTCCACACCTGCCGCCTGCACCCGATCACCCTCGCTGTAGGCATGGGTATGATACAGGGGGCCGGCGGTCATGCGCACAGGCATATTCTTGTCCGCTTCGCACAGATAGACCTTGCAGTCGGTATCCTGCGCGATCTCCCGGACTGCCCCCACATGGTCAAAGTGACCATGGGTCAGCAATATGGCTTCAATTTTCTTGCCCAAGCCCCGGGCTGCCAACAGCACGGTTTGCGCCTCAAAACCGGGATCAATGACTACACAGCTGTCCGATTCCGAATCCCAAACCAAATAGCAGTTGGTCTGATAAGAGCCCAAGGGCATTGTTTGAACATTCAGCATAATTCTTACCTTCTTGGTTGCTCCATAAGCTGATCCGTATCCAGGATCAGCGTTACAGGGCCGTCATTAATGGACTCCACCTTCATATCCGCACCAAAGCGGCCATGCTGTGGGGGGTATCCCAGTTCCTCACAGGCTTTCAGAAATTCCTCATAGAGGGCATTGCCCAGCCCCGGGCCTGCGGCCTCCACAAAGCTGGGGCGGCGACCCCTGCGGCAGTTGCCGTACAGGGTGAACTGGCTTACCACCAGCACCTGGCCGTCCACCTGCTCCAAGCCCAGGTTCATTTTGCCGTTTTCATCCTCGAAAACACGCAATCCCAAAGCTTTTTCCGCCAGATAACGGCATTGCTTTACCGTATCCTCCGGGCCTACGCCCAACAGGATCAAAAACCCCTTGCCAATGCTGCCTACAACCTCACCGTCAATGGTGACCGAGGCAGATTTTACTCTTGTCAATACCGCACGCATAATACGATTCCTTTCAGATTCGGGTTTAGTTCTGTCCTCTGCGGGTGCCCAGCACATCGCGTACATTCAGCAGCTTATTGCGGATAGCCTCCAGCTCCTCCACATCCTTGACCTCAAAGCGGACAGTGAACACGCTGTGTCCGTCCGGCAGATCCTTGCCGTTGATCTCCTTCATGCGCACGCGGGAGGTGGTCATAGGCGTAATAATATCCAGCAGCAGGCCTTCACGGGTCAGGCAGTCCAGCTCCAGCGTGGTTTCAAAGGGCTGGTTGTCCTGGTTTGCCCAGCGCACACGCACCCAGCGGGCTGCGAAGCGGGGATCGTCCTTCAGATTGGTGTTGGGGCAGTCTGCCCGGTGGACAGACACGCCGAAGCCCTTGGTGATAAAGCCGATAATGGGGTCACCGGGCACAGGGGCGCAGCACTTGGCAAACTTGATCATACAGGAGTCGATATCCTCCACCACCACGCCATTGATGGCATGGCGATTGCGCTTGGCAGAATCGGCCTCTGCCTTCAGGGCAGTGCCGGGGATCACCTTTTCCTGTACCTTTACCGCCCGGTTAATGTCGTCACGGATGCGGCCTACAGCCTTTACCGCAGTCAGACCGCCGTAGCCGATGGCTGCGTACATATCCTCCCAGTTATCAAAGGACAGCTTTTTCAGCAACTGATGGCTCATTTCCGGTTCAATGGTTACGCTCAAAGGCAGGCCGGAGCGGCGCATTTCCGCCTCAAAAGAGGCACGGCCATGAGCCACATTCTCATCCCGCTTTTCCTTTTTGAACCACTGCTTGATCTTGGTTCTTGCCTGGTTGGATTTACAGATATTCAACCAGTCACGGCTGGGGCCCTTGGCGCTCTTGGCGGTCAGTACCTCCACAATATCGCCGTTTTTCAGAGGGGTGTCAATATTGATGATCCGGTTGTTGACCTTGGCACCCACCATGGAGTTGCCCACGCCGGAGTGGATGGCGTAAGCAAAGTCAATGGGAGTAGAGCCTGCGGGCAGAGATACGATCTTGCCCTTGGGGGTAAAGACGAACACCTCGTCATCGAACATATCGATTTTCAGAGAATGTACATACTCCTCCGCCTCGGTATCCTGCTGGCTCTCCAGCAGGCGGCGCACCCACTCGAAATCCCGTTCGTTGCCGTCGCCAGTACCCTGCTTATACTTCCAGTGGGCAGCGATACCGTATTCGGCAGTTTCGTGCATCTCCCAGGTGCGGATCTGCACTTCAAAGGGAATACCCTGGGTGCCGATGACCGTGGTATGCAAGC
>JAZNHQ010000036.1:0-18467 GCA_045577035.1 Faecousia sp.
ATAACATTCAGCTTATCGGAGACCTTAGGGCCGCCCAGAATAGCCACGAAGGGATGCTCGGGGTTAGCCAGAGCCTTACCCATGATGGAGACTTCCTTCTGCACCAGGTAGCCGGAAACAGCGGGCAAATAGTCAGCCACGCCGGCGGTGGAGGGGTGGGCACGGTGAGCGGTGCCGAAAGCGTCGTTGACAAAAATGTCGGCCAGGTCAGCCAGAGCCTTGGAAAGCTCAGGATCGTGCTTGGTCTCGCCCTTGATGTAACGGGTGTTCTCCAGCAGCATCACATCGCCGTTCTGCATTGCAGCGGCCTTAGCCTTGGAATCCTCACCGGCCACATCGGAAGCCATAATGACCTCCTTGCCCAGCAGCTGGGAAATACGCTCAGCGACCACCTTCAGGCTCAGCTCGGGCTTCCACTCGCCCTTGGGCTTGCCCATGTGGGAGCAGAGGATGACCTTAGCACCCTTGTTTACCAGGTACTCGATGGTGGGCATAGCAGCAACGATACGCTTATCGGAAGTGATCTTGCCGTCTTTGGTGGGGACATTGAAGTCGCAGCGGCAGAGCACGCGCTTACCGGAAACCTCAATATCTTCGATAGATTTCTTGTTGTAGTTCATGGTTACGCCTCCGTGTTACTATAATTTTTGATCAGTCATTGCGCCGTGGTCAAGCAGGCCGGGGAAGTCCAGCTGACGCAGGGCTTCGAAAACCGTAATGGCCACGCTGTTGGACAGGTTCAGGCTTCTGGCCTCCTGCCGCATGGGGATACGAATGCAGCTTTCCCGGTGCGCCTCCAAAAAATCCTCCGGCAAACCCTTGGTTTCCTTTCCGAAGAACAGATAGCACTCGTCCCGGAATTGGGCCTGGGTGTATGCTTTGGGGGCTTTTGTGGACAGGCAGAACATTTGCTCCACTTGATTTCTGGCGAAGAAGTCCTCCAAATTTTCGTAATCGAAGACCTCCACCAGATGCCAGTAGTCAAGACCGGCCCGTTTCACCGCTTTATCCGAGATATCGAAGCCCAGCGGACGGATCAGGTGCAGCCTTGCGCCTGTGGCAGCGCAGGTACGGGCAATATTGCCGCAATTCTGGGGAATTTCCGGCTCTACGAGAACGATATTGAGCAAGAAATCACCTCCAGTTTTCATTCTCAAACATTATATTGCAAAAGCTCTGTAAAATCAATGGAAAAAACGAAAAAAATAAACTTTTCATAGTATTCACATAAAAAAACTATAATTCTTTGCAAATTTGTTCAAAATGTGAGAAAGGATAATTTTTATTGACAAAACGCTACTTTTCTTGTATATCTATATTCGACTAACTGTGTTAGTTAATAAACAGAGAAACGGGGGAGGATAATGTCCAAAGAACTCATCAGACTCCAGAATCTTGTTATGGAGTTCGGCGAGGAGCGGGTACTTGATGGTATCAACCTCTATTTTAACGATCATGAATTTCTCACGCTGCTGGGCCCCTCCGGCTGCGGCAAGACCACCACATTGCGGATCATTGGCGGCTTTTTGACGCCCACATCCGGCGATGTGCTTTTTGATGGCAAACGCATGAACGATGTGCCGCCCTATGAGCGGCAGGTGAACACGGTATTCCAGCGCTATGCGCTGTTTCCCCACCTGAATGTTTATGAGAATATTGCCTTCGGACTGCGTGTGGCAAAGCTGCCCAAGAGCGAAATCCAGGAGCGTGTTCACGAGATGCTGGGCATCGTAGGTCTGAAGGGCTACGAGCACCGGCGTATAGACTCCCTTTCCGGCGGTCAGCAGCAGCGTGTGGCCATCGCCCGCGCCCTGGTAAACCGCCCGAAGGTGCTTCTGCTGGACGAGCCTTTGGCGGCGCTGGATCTGCGCCTGCGCAAGGACATGCAGAATGAGCTAAAACGCATCCAGCAGACTCTGGGCATTACCTTTATCTATGTGACCCACGACCAGGAGGAAGCCCTGAGTATGTCCGACACGGTGGTGGTCATGGACAAGGGCCGCATCCAGCAGATCGGCAGACCCGAGGATATTTATAACGAGCCCAAGAACGCCTTTGTGGCGGACTTCATCGGCGAGAGTAATATTCTGGACGGCGTTATGCTTGCTGACTACAAGGTGCGCTTCTTCGGCAGAACCTTCAAGTGCCTGGACGCAGGCTTTGCGCCTAACGAGCCTGTGGATGTGGTTATCCGCCCGGAGGACATCGACTTTGTACCTCCCGAGGAGGGTCACCTGGTGGGCACGGTTACCAGCGTCACCTTTAAGGGTCTGAACTACGATATTATTGTGGACTTCCGGGGCTTCAAATGGCTGATCCAGACCACGGATCACCAGAGCGAGGGCGCCACAGTGGGCATTCGGCTGAACCCCGAGGATATTCATGTTATGCATAAGAGTGAATATTCAGGTATGTTCGGCGACTACAGCTCTTACTCTGCGGAGTATGACGAGCTTACGGAGGATGCCGACGATGAAGAAGAATAAGTCCCTGCTGCTCAGCGGCCCTTATATTGCCTGGATGGTGGCCTTTACGCTGATCCCTCTGTGCGTGGTGCTGTACTACGCTCTGACAGATGTGGAGACCGGCAAGTTCACCCTGGACAATATGGAGCAGCTGGTGCAGTATTTGCCTGCTTTCTGGCGGAGCATCCTGTATTCTCTGATTGCAGCGGTGATCTGCCTGGTCATCGGCTACCCGGTGGCTTACTATATGGCCCATTGCGGCGCTGTGGCACAGAAATTCCTGTATATGCTGGTCATGCTGCCCATGTGCATGAGCTTCCTGCTGCGCACCCTGGCCTGGGTAGGCCTGCTGCAGGATACCGGTATCATCAATACCATGCTGATCAAGCTGGGCTTTCCCCATACACCCGGTGAGCCTGTGCTGCACATGATCCGTACCCCCGGTGCGGTGATTTTGGGCATGGTCTATAACTACCTGCCCTATATGATTTTGCCCCTGAACTCCGTGATCTGCAAGATCGATGGCCGCCTTGTGGAGGCGGCAGAGGATCTGGGCTGCAACGGCGTGAAGGTGTTCTCCAAGGTGATTTTGCCCCTGTCCATGCCCGGTATCCTCACCGGCATGACCATGGTGTTTGTGCCTGCGGTGTCCACCTTCTATATTTCCAACAAGATGGGCAGCACCGAGACCATTCTGATCGGCGACATCATTGAGCGTATGTTCAAGCAGGGCGACAACGCCAACATGGGCGCGGCTCTGAGCCTGCTACTGATGGTTTTGGTCTTTGTATGCACCGGCATCATCAACCGCTTCGGCAGCGATGAGGAAGGATCGGTGATCGTATGAAGAAAGTCAACCGTCTGATCACCGTATTGATCTTTGTGTTTTTGTATATCCCCATGATCGTGCTGATCGTGGCCTCCTTCTCCGGAGGTAAGGATATTACGGAGTTTGAGGGCTTTACCTTCTCCCATTATTCGGGGGTCTTCCGGGATCGCAGCCTTTTGCAGCTGCTGGGTAACTCCCTGCTGATCTCCATTTTGGCCAGCTCCATTGCTACCGTATTCGGCACCGTGGCCTCCATGGGCATTTACAGCTTAAAGCCCCGGCTGCGCAAAACGGTCATGAGTCTGACCAATATCCCCATGACCAACCCGGATATCGTGACCGGTATCTCTCTTTCCTTGCTGTTTGTGTTTTTGGGCACCAAAATGCTCCACCAGCGCAACAGTCTGACCTTCTGGACACTGCTCATTGCCCATGTGACCTTCAACCTGCCCTATGTGATCCTGAATGTGATGCCCAAGCTGCAGCAGATGGATCATAGCCTGGTGGAGGCGGCCATGGATCTGGGCTGTACCCCCATCAAGTCCTTCTTCAAGGTCACCATCCATGAGATCATGCCCGGTATCATCACCGGCGCCATCATGGCCTTTACCATGAGCCTGGACGATTTCGTGATCTCTTATTTCGTAACGGGTCTGGACTTCATAACGCTTCCGGTGGAGATATACAACTACACCAAAAAGCAAATGCAGCCCAAGATCTACGCCATGTTTACCCTGCTGTTTATGCTGATCATCGTGCTGATGGTAGTCATGAATCTGCTGCAGCTGCGGCAGGATAAGCGGAAAAAGGAGGCAAAGCAATGAAAAAACTGATTTGCCTGCTTCTGACTCTGTGCCTGTTTTTGGGGCTGTTTTCCGGCTGCTCTGCCCAGGATGACCGGGTGACCATCAATGTGTATAACTGGGGTCAGTATATTTCCGAGGGCGACGACGGCTATATGGATGTGATCGCGGAGTTTGAGAAAGAGTATCCCAATATCCGCGTCAACTATGTGACCTACGATTCCAACGAGACCATGTATACCAAAATGTCCAACGGCGGTATCACCGTGGATGTGATCATCCCCTCGGACTATATGATCGGCAGAATGGTGGAGGAGGGAATGCTCCGGGAGCTGAACTACGAGAATATCCCCAACTACCAGTATATTGACGAAGCCTTCCGGGGCAGGGATTACGACCCGGAGGAAAAGTATACCGTACCCTATACCTGGGGCACTGTGGGCATCATCTACAATACCAAGTATGTGGACGCAGAAGATGTGACCGGCTGGGAGCTGCTTTGGAATAAAAAGTACAAAGATAAGATCCTCATGTTCGATAACTCCCGGGATGCCTTCTGCATTACCCAGTGTATGCTGGGCTATGACATCAATACGACGGATCCCCAGGAGCTTCTGGCCTGTGCCAAGAAGCTGGATGAGCAGCGGCCCATCGTGCAGCAGTATATTATGGACCAGGTGTTCGATCTGATGGAAAATGAGGAAGCCTGGATTACCCCTTATTATGCCGGTGACTACCTGACCATGGCAGAGGAGAATCCTGCGCTGGAGTTCTACCTGCCGGAAAGCCAGGGCTTTAACTGGTTTGTGGATGCCATGTGCATCCCCACCTGCTGTAAGAATCAGTACGAGGCGGAGCTGTTTATCAATTTCCTGTGCCGCCCGGATATTGCCGGCGGCAATATGGATTGGGTCTGCTACGGCACACCGGAAACCGCCGCCAAGGAATATATGGATCCCGAGGTGGTAAACGATCCTCGCGCCTACCCGGATGTGGAAATGCTGAAAGCCAAGGGCAAAAGCTTCCGGGCATTGCCCCGCAAAACCTCCCGATTGATGGAGGAGCTGTTCATGCAGGTGCGCAACGGCATCGAGATCCATCTCCCGGATTAACGAAAAATCCCTTGCCAGATGGCAAGGGATTTTTTGAATGCAAAATAATCGAAAATCTAAGAATAGTGCGTCATTGCAAGCCAGTGCGCACACTGGTGTGGCGATCTCCCATTGTAGGGAAAGCATGTATGCATTCTGCTTCCTTTGTAGGGACCGGCCTCCCGGACGGTCCGTATGTTCTGCATTTACTTGATGGAACTACTATCCCATAGGGCGGGGGCTTGTTTCTGATGTTTAAACCCTACATGTCGGGGTGTTTTTTGTCTGTGCTGCATTCTTGACTGTTTTCAATTTCTCTTTTAGATACGCCACAAATGCAACTGGTAACATAGTGTTCATGTGTTCTTCCACAGCTACATGTCCATTGCTGGGCAGACTGATTCTGCTTTGAATTATGATTTACTGGCTGGACAGTTTGGCTTGAATCTCCGTCGGTTTCAGAAATTGAGTAAGCATATTCATCGGATAAGTGCTTCGCTACACGGTTTACCGCAATGTTCAGTATACAGCACAGAAAGAATCCGCTGCCCCAACTGTATCCGTCTGATAATTCATCCAATCCATTCATTTGTATTTGAAGGACCCACAAAAAAATGATAATAGCAATAGAAATGAATTTAATCATTAAGGGATAGGTGATATTATATTTTTTAGAGCGAGAATCGTCTGCCATAACGCAGGCGGCTGAAAATTGAATAAAGGATAATAGAATAACGCAACAAGAAAAGAATAAAACAAGGAGCATGGTTCCACGTTCGTTTTCGTAGTAAGCAGCCGGTTCCTTCCCTTGATAAGCAAAACTGATCTGTACAATATCAAAAAGTGAAATCTTCTGTATATCCTTGTAGTCTATGCTGCTTATTGAATCATCAAAGGTAAAATGTCCGGCAAGGTCATCTCCGGAAAAGAAGGGGAAGAATAGAGAGAGAAATACAGAGGCAGTTAATACTAAAAGAATAATCTGTTTTTTCTTTGTTGCTGCATTCATTTATAAAAACTCCTTTCATAGCTTGTGTATTAATAATATGACCACCCGTCATAATTGTCAAGCAAATATGACATAATGTCATTGGGTGATGTTATGGAAAATAGGTTGAAGCAGCTGCGAAAGGGCAGGGGATATACCCAAATTTCCGTACAGATGCAAACAGGAATTGAGCAGGCACTGCTGTCAAAGTTTGAAAACGGAGAGAGAATCCCTCCAACGGAAACGCTAGTACGCCTTGCGGAGTTTTATAATGTCAGCATCGACTATATCCTATGCCGCACCGACAAACCGGAAGTGAATAGATAGATATGCATAATAAAACACTGCCATCCTTGGAGGATGACAGTGTTTTTATGCATTTACAGTTCTTCCAAATACTCCACGCCGGGGATTTTCATCAGCTCGGCCAGCACCTCGGAATGCTGACGGCGCTTTGCCAGCTTCAAGGTCACGGTGTATGCCCGCACCTCAGACTGGGTCTCAGAATCCCGCTCCCGCTGGAAATTACCGGCGTCCATGTCCATGGCCCGAACCTCCCGGAGGAAATCGCCCAGAGCATACTCCCGGCTGATTTCCACAAATACTTCCATACGGTCGGAATTGCGGCGCATTCTGTTGTCCATGCGCTGCATGAGGGTAATAACCACCAAGATGGCGAATGCACCAGCCAACGCGGCCTCATAGAAGCCGATACCCAACGCCAGACCCAAGCCTGCAGTAGCCCATAGGCCGGCAGCGGTGGTCAGACCCTTGATCTGATTACGCTTGGTAACAATGATGGTACCTGCACCCAGGAAGCCGATGCCGCTGACCACCTGTGCGCCCAAACGGACAGGGTCGCCGGTGTTGAAGGCCTGGTATATGTACTGGTTGGTCATCATAATGATGCAAGCACCCAAGCAGACCAAAATATAGGTACGCAAGCCGGCAGCCCGGTTTTTCATTTCACGCTCCAAACCGATGATTCCGCCGATGAATACGGCTGTGACGATTCGAAGTATGACCGCAAGGTAGGTTACCTCACGAATTTCCACTAACTGATCCATATACGCACCTCCTGTAAAGTATATGCCATTGTACCATAAATATGCAAAATTGCAACCTAAAAATTGAAAAATACCAAATTATTTTTTGAAAATTCTTTGATTTTCACCTAATTTTGCATTATGCATTATGCATTTCCCTGCCTTGGCAGGTAAAGATCACAACCTGCTTGCCTTCGGCTTCCTCTTTGAGAATTTCCATAGCTTTTTTCAGCCGGTCGTCGTCAAAGCGCACCAGGGCGTCGTCCAGTACCAGGGGCGCGTTGGGAGTCAGCTCCCGTGCCACTGCCAAACGCAGGGCAAGATACAGCTGATCCATAGTGCCATCGCTGCGTTCCTGGGCGGTGTGGGTGGTGACCTCGTCCTCTGCGCCCACACGTAGGGTCAGATCCTCGGCCATGGTGAGCCGGGAATAGCGTCCGTCTGTAAGACGGCCAAACAGCTCCTGGGTGTGCTTGGAGATCATGGGCGCAAACCGCCGCTGCAGGGAAGAGGAAGCTTGATACAGTGCCTCCTGTGCCATTTCCAGGGCGTGATAGGTGTCCTCCAGCCGGGCAATTCGCCGGTTGATGGTGTCCAGTCTTGAGCGCAGTACAGCTTCCTGGCCAATGCTCTCTGCCTGTCCCAAGGCCTGTCCCAGCCGCAGCTGCAGCTTTTGCTGCTCAAACCGAGCCTCGTTCAAGGCGTTTTTGGTCTGCAGGGAGGTAAGGGTCAAGCTGTCCGCCGCCTGGGGCGCAGCCACTGTGCGCACCATGCTCTTGAGGGTTTCCGTGTGAGCCTGGGTGCGTGATCGTGTTTGCCGGGCGTTTTCCAGCCGCTGATGGGTATCCAAAGCCTGCTGCCATTTTTTGCGGCAATCCTCCGGGGGGATTGTGCCTGCCAGGGCAGCCAGCTTTTCATCCAAAACCGCTTTATGGCCGTTAATCTCGTCAATTTTTGCCTGCCGCTGTGCCAGCTGCTGCCGATAGCTTTCCTGTGCCTGGGCATAGCCTTGGGCGTTTTCCACCCAGGTATCCGGGGTAAGTCCTGGATGCCGGGCGGCAATGGCCTCCAGCTGTGCGCGCATAGCCTTTTTCTTTTTGGCACGCAGCAGGGGCAGGATACCCAAGGTCAAAATAGCAAGCAAAATATCCATAAAGGATTTCGGCTTATTCAGCTGATTTTGCAGAGCTGTGTATGCTGCATAATCCTCATTGGCAGTCTGTACTGCCTTTTCCGGGTTACCCCGGTCTGCCGGTGCAGTGGGCATATCGGGAACGGACTGCATAAACAGGGCGTTTCGCTGATTCAGAAGCTGCTCCATGGCCTGCAGATTCTTCTGCAATTCCTCCACAGGGGGCAGCCCCTTGCACTGCTGCTCTAAAGACTCCACCAATTCATTGGCTTCGGCCAGGGTCTTTTCGGCGGCCTCCACCTGGCGGATATTGTCCATAGAATCGGCATATTCCAATGCTACTTCATGGTTTTTCAGCGCAGCAATTTCCTGCTCCAGCAGCCCTTGCCGCTTCTGGATGGTATCTGCCTCCGCTTGCAGCTGCTGCAGTTGCTGCAGCTGATGGCGCAGCTGCTCCCGCTCGTTTTCTGCCTGGGGCAGCAGACCGGAATTGTTGTACCGGCACTTATTTTTCAGATCCTTCAGCGCCTGTCCCAGCTGATCACCGGCACCGCTTTCGTCACCGGTGGTCACCAGGTTGTTCAGCCGTCTGCGCAGGGCATCGTCCTGGGTCACAGGCAGATCGGTCAGCTTCAAAAAGCCTGCCCGGGTAAATACACTTCGCTCCACCCCCAGCAGCTTCTGGCCGCAGTTGGTGGCATCCAGCTCCGGCACATCCAATCCGGTTTCCGTTTCATAAGCCCGGAACTCGCTGAAAGGACGAGCCTTGGTGCTGCGCTCAATGGTGATGCGCTTGCCTTGCCATTCCAGCTCCATCCGTCCGGACATGGCAGCGCCGGACCAGGGCTTGTAGCGATCCTTGTCGGCCATGGCAGTGCCGGTGGAACGGGCTCTGGTGTCGATGCCGTAGAGCATATTGATCATGAAGGCGCACCAGGTGCTTTTGCCCCATTCGTTGGGGGCGTGAATGATATTCATCCCCGGCTCCAAGGTCAGGGTGGCATGCTCCAGCTTGCCGAAGGTGGCGGTCATAGACAGAATTCTCATGGCAGCTTCACCTCCTGGCCGTCCAGGATCTTCCGGGAGATCCGTGCAGCCAGCATGGCTCTGCGTGCAAGCACATCACTTTCAGAACCGCTGGCCTGTTTCAGTAACGAGAAATATACGCCCTCCAGGGAATCCTCGTCCGTATTGCTCCAAAGATCCACCTCCGGGATGGTCTCGTCGGTGATCCACAGGTTAGCAATGTGGGGGAATTGCGCCCGCAGGGCAGCGGTATCCACGCCGCTGCTGTAGCCGGTTAAGGTCACCCGGTAAAAGTCGCTGCTTTCCATGGCGGGCAAAATGGCGGACAGGGAAGTGTAGGCATCGTCACCGGCCTCCACCTCCTCGTCGTAGAAGCGGGGGGTGTCCAGGGGAATGGAGGACACACGGATATCCTGCTCCAGCTGTACCAGGATCACGCCCTTGGCACCCAGCTCGTCAAAGCCTCTGCCCATGGGGCAGCCGGGCCAGGCGCACAGGGTATCGCCGCCTTTCAAAGAGCCTGCCTTGTGGATGTGTCCCAAAGCCAGGTAATGGAGTCCCGATTCCTGCAGCTGATGCCGGGTCACGGGGCAGTAGTGGGAGGAGGCGTTGTTGGCTTCGGCGTGCAGCACGCCGATATGCCACCGGGCATCGCCCTGGGTATGAAAATCCTTTAAAAGACCGGGGCAATCCATGCCCTCGTAGCCTGCGCCGTAGATCACGCAATCCAAGTCGGGCAGGGGATAGGCGGTCATTTTTGCGCCCTTGAAAATGTGGACATTTTTCGGCCATTCCTCTTTTTCGTAGGGGGAATCCGCGCACACATAATCGTGATTGCCCGGGGTGATCACCACGGGAATGTCCAGGGAAGCCAGGGCGGAGCGCACAGCGCTCATGCTGTCGGCGGTGTACGCACCGTCAAACAGGTCGCCGGCAATGATCAGCAGGTCGCAATTCTCTGCCTTGCACAGCTTGGCGATCCGCTGGGGCAGCTTGCGCAGCTCCTTGCGGAGCATTTGGGCGTTTTCCTCACCCAGGCCTGCCATGGGGGCATCCAAATGCCAGTCAGCGGTGTGCAGTATTTTCATCGGCAATGTCCACCCTTTCTACATTTGTGCAAAGGCCGGTTTGGGTGTCAATGGTAAACACCACGGCCTCCATTTTGGTAGGGCCATCTGCCCAGCGGTAACGCTCCGGCAGGTCGCCTTTAAATCGGTTAATGGAAAGATCGGGACGGATGCCCAGCACCGAGTCCCTGGGGCCGGTCATGCCCAAATCGGTCACATAGCCTGTGCCCTGGGGCAGCACCCGGTTGTCGGCGGTGGGAACATGGGTGTGGGTGCCCCAAACCGCACTGACCCGGCCGTCCAGCATATAGCCCATGGCCAGCTTTTCCGAGGTGGCCTCTGCGTGGATCTCCACGAAGATCAGCTTGGTATCCAGCTTTTTAATGATCCGCTCCACTTCCAGGAAGGGATTGTCCGGGGTGTAGTCCATGCTGACTCTGCCCTGCAGATCAATGACCGCCACATCGCCGGCGGAGGTCTCATACACCGCCCAGCCCTTGCCCGGGGTCTGGGGCGCATAGTTGGCAGGGCGCAGAATTCTGTCCGTATCCTCCATATAGTCCACGATCTCCCGCTTGGAGAAGCTGTGGTTGCCCAAGGTGATCACATCCGCACCGGCGTCAAAAATATCCTCGGCCTGCTGGGGGGTGATGCCCACCACGGCGGCGTTCTCACCGTTGACGATCACAAAATCCGCATTTACTTTCCGTTTCAGATACCGCAGGCTGCGCTTGATCCGATCCATACCCGGACCGCCGACCACATCGCCCACTGCCAAAACCTTAAATTCCATAAAAATCAATCCTTACTTTACAGACTTGGCGTATTCGGTTGGGGTAATACCGAATTTCTCCTTAAACTGCCGGGAGAAATGGTGGATGGTGGAGTAGTTCAGCGCACTGGCGATCTCGGAGAAGTTCATATTGCCCTCCCGGATCATCTGCTTACCCTCCTGCAGCTTAATGCGCCGTATGTACTCACCGGGGGAGATCTGCAAATGCTTGTGGAACAGACTTGTCAGATAGCTGGGGCTCACATCCGTATTCTTGGCAACCAGAGGTACGGTCAGCTTGCTGCGCACATGGCTGGAAATATACTGCTGGGCCCGGCTGACGATGTCGTTTTCATTGTTGAGCCCCTGGGGCTTACGCAAGGGAGCCTGCGGAACATTGGTCTGCCGCAGCAGAGTCAGCAGCAGCTGCCGCAGCAGCCCTAAGATCATATCCTCGGAATATGCGTCCGGATGCTCCTGTTCCCGGAGCATGACCCGCAGGTAATCAATGGCTTTTTGAGGGGATTGGAACCGGCAGTTCATAAGCGCAGACAGATCCAGGCCCTCCGCGTCAAAGGAGATGGTCACATAGCCCGGTGCCACGCCGATATCCGCATAATGCATATGCCACTGACCGGGGCCGTAAAGCACCATGTCACCGGGCTCCAGCAGCAGATCCAGGCCATCGGCCACAGAGTGCAGCTTGCCCTTGTCCACATAGGTCAGCTCGAACATGGGGTGGGACTCGCCGGGAAACACAAAGCCCTGCTCCCGCTCCTGATAGAAAAAAGTATATAGCCGGGGGATGGTCAGCTTGGGCTGCACCCGAAAATCCAGGGCATTGGGCAGCACCTGGATCATTTGATACTTACCGCTGATGCGCAGAGTGTTCCTGCCGCCAAAGGGGGTCAGGAAAAACCGCAGACCGTCTGCCAAAGCCACAGGCTTATCCAAATAAAAATGCACATATTCTTCCTGTTCAAAGGCCACGGAAAGCACGCAAAGACCCGGCTCCGGGTATAGCTTTACGCCATCGTGAGCCTGCCGCACGGGGATCCGCTCGTCGTAGACGGTCAGACTGCTTCTGTTGTCCTGGGCGGGATCCGTGGGTTTATAGTGCAAAATGGTACCGTATTTTTGAAAGCTCACCGGATTCAGATTGAGAATCATGGCAAAAACCTCCTGTAAAACAGCAATGGAGCCACTTTCGTGACTCCATTACTATACCATAAATAGTTGAAAATGGCAAATAGTATTTATCGCTGATACTCAAATTGCATATCGTACAGATCCACCACGTCGCCGTCCTGGATGCCCATTTCCTCCAACCGGGCGAACAGGCCGCATTTACGCAGCTGCAGGTCGAAGTAGTTCCGGGATTCGTAATCGTCGAAGTTGATGTTCATGAGCAGTCGCTCCAGCCATGTGCCGGTGACCACCCATGTGCTGCCCAGATGCTCGATTACCAGCTCCTTGGGATCTCCGGCCACAACCTCCGGTGCCACATACTCCGGCTCATACACAGTGACCGGGGGCAGAGTGCGCAGCTTTTCCGCCACCACCCGCATAAGATTCTTTGTGCCCTGGGTCGTGCCTGCGCTGATCTCGTAGAACTCGCAGCCAAGTGCCTCAACATGCTCACGAAGCCGTGCTATATTGTCCGATTCCGGCATCAGCAGATCGCATTTGTTGGCGGCTACGATCATGGGACGGTTAGAAAGGTCCACGCTGTAATCGTGCAGCTCCGCGCAGATGGCGTCAAAATCCTGTACCGGGTCCCGATCCTCACTGCCGGATACATCCACCACATGAACCAGCAATCGGCAGCGGTCAATATGCCGCAGGAAGTCATGACCCAGGCCAGCGCCCTCCGCAGCACCCTCAATAATGCCGGGAATGTCCGCCATGACGAAGGACACACCCTCGTCCACATAGATCACGCCCAGGTTGGGGTACAGGGTGGTGAAGTGATAGTTGGCGATCTTGGGACGGGCATTGGAGGTGACGGACAGCAGGGTAGACTTGCCCACATTGGGGAAGCCCACCAGGCCCACATCCGCCAGCAGCTTCAGCTCCAGGATCACATCCCGCTCCTGACCGGGCAGACCGGCCTTGGCAAATCGGGGGATCTGCCGGGTAGCGGTGGCATAGTGGGAGTTGCCCCAGCCGCCCCGCCCGCCCTTGGCGATGACGAAATCCTCACCGGTGGACATATCCACAATGATCTGATTGGACTGGGCATCCCTGACAACTGTGCCACGGGGTACCTGGATGATCAGGGGCTCGCCACGCTTGCCGCTCATATTCCGACCCTGACCGTTAGCACCGGCCTGGGCGGCGTATTTTCTCTTGTAGCGGAAATCCAGCAGGGTAGACAGGTTGTCATTGACCCGTAGGATCACGCTGCCGCCGTGACCGCCGTCACCGCCGTCGGGGCCGCCGGAAGCTACATATTTTTCCCGGTGGAAGGCAACGGCACCGTCGCCGCCCCGTCCGCCGCATACCGTAATGCGGACTTTATCCACAAACATTTCCATATTTATATACCTCCATAAAAGGCTATCCTTTATACTGTCATAAATTCCAATTTATCGTCCACCTTTGTAGGGACCGGCGTCCTCGACGGTCCGCAATTACGCACTGCGGTAACGGACCGTCCGGGAGGCCGGTCCCTACAACGCATCGAAATAACAGAACGATAAATTTGAATTTATCACAGCACAAAACACTCAAAAAGGCTGCTGCATTAGTTTGCAGCAGCCTTTCCAAGCTTATTCGTTTCGTGATTACTGCTCCTGAGCATAAACGGAGCACTGACGACGATCCTTACCCTTGCGCTCGAAACGGACAGTGCCGTCGATCAGAGCGAACAGAGTATCGTCACTGCCGATACCCACGTTGACACCGGGATGGATGTGAGTGCCTCTCTGGCGAACCAGGATGTTGCCAGCCAGAACGAACTGACCGTCAGCACGCTTAACGCCCAGACGCTTAGCCTCGGAATCACGACCGTTCTTGGTAGAACCGCCGCCCTTATGGTGAGCGAAGAACTGAATACCAATCTTCAGCATGGTGTTACACCTCCAAAACTTCGATAAAATCAGGATATTGATCCCGCAGATCCACGAGATAGAGCATCAATCCGGCAAGCACTGCCTGAATGACATCCTCTTCCTCGCAGGAGGCGGGGAGGGTCAGAGTGATGCGGGCATCCTCTTCTTTGACCCGAACCTTGGCCTTACCGCCGCACACATCATTGATGGTGCACTCGGCCAGGGAAACTGCGGCAGAGATGGCAGCGCAGACAATATCTTGTCCTGCTTCTGCATATCCGCTGTGTCCGCAGACGGAGAATCCGGTGATTCTCTCATTGAGTCTAAAAAATTCGCATCTAGTCATAATTACAGAGCGATCTTGGTGATTTCCACCTTGGTGTAGGGCTGACGATGACCCATCTTCTTCTTCTCGCCCTTCTTGGCCTTGTAGCGGAAGACAGTGATCTTCTTAGCCTTGCCGTTCTTGACGACCTTAGCCTCGACAGCAGCACCCTCAACAACGGGAGCGCCGATCTTGGAGTTCTCACCGTCCAGCACAGCCAGAACCTGCTCGAACTTCACGGTAGCTTCAGCCTCAGCCTCCAGCTTCTCGATGTACAGGACATCACCCTCGGAGACGGTATACTGCTTACCACCGGTCACGATAATTGCTTTCATTTCTTTTTCACCTACTTTTATTGTGTAGTCTCGCTCTAAAGGCGGGTGCATTTGGGCGCACCTCTTTAACCTCTTCAATGCGGCTGTCCTATTTTAGCATCATATTTCCCCATTGTCAAGCATTATTTCCAATTTATCGCTGCGTTATTTCGATGCGTTGTAGGGACCGGCCTCCCGGACGGTCCGTTACCGCAGTGCGTAATTGCGGACCGTCGAGGACGCCGGTCCCTACAAGGGTGTACGAAAAATTCCAATTTACACCACCGGTTCTTTGTGTTATACTTAGCAAAACGGAGGTGCGATTATGAAAAGATTGATAGCGATCATGCTGATCGTTGTGCTGTGTTTGTCCGCAGCGGCCTGCACAGAAACGAAGGAGGAAGCAGCCAAGCTGACGGTGGTCAGTGATGGCGCCACGCAGTATTCCTTGACCTATCCGGCCAAATTCAGCGCCACAAGGGTAGAGCTGTGCAACCAGTTTGCCCAGCAGCTGCAGAAGCTTACCGGCGCAAGCTTTACCGTGCAAACAGATCGTGATGATGCCCAAGGGCCTCAGATCTTCATTACAGAGGAAGCACTGGAAGCAGGCGACCGCCGATTTGCCATCCATGTGGATGGGGAAAATATCCACATCACCGGCACCGGCGTTTATCAGACCTATCTGGCTATGGAGTATTTGCTGGAAAACTATGTATCCGCCGACGGGGCGTTGACCGTACCGGGGGATTTGGACTACACCTCCCCGGAGAATCAAAACCTCAGCGGACAGGATCTGCAGGGCTTGCTGGAATCGGGCAGAGGAGCGCAGTTCGCACCTGTGAAGGCAAAATGTCTGCTCTCCGGTATCACCAAGTACAGTACTGTGCAGGCTGTTTGCACAGACGGCACATATTTATATGTAACCTATTGCCGCAATGTGCGGGAAGAGCGCACCACGCCGGAGACTGCCATTGTGCAAAAGCTGGATATGGAAGGCAATGTGCTGGCAACCTCTGAGCTGCTGGAGCTGAATCATGCCAACGGCATTTCCTACGATCCTACCCGACAGCTGCTTTTGGTCAGCTGCGCCAAGGGCGTGGGCAACTGGTATGAGGGCAAACGCCTGGCCTATGTGGATCCCGAGACCCTGGAGCTGGTAGAATATAAGGAATCGGATGTGTACCTGCGCACGGTGGAATATGTGCCGCAGCTTGGCTGCTATGTGGGTGCCGGTGACGATAATTTCTACCTGCTGGACGAGAATTTCCAGACCATGTCTACATTCGCCGATCAGGATCCCCAGTATTCCAAGCAGAGCCTTTGCTGTGACGGACAGTATATTTATGATGTGCGCTTTCAGGAGCGTGCCGCCACGGAAGAGCCTATGGTGATCCACAGCCTGGACGGTACTTATATGGGCACAGTGCCCATTGTGGAAATGGCAGACAACGAGCCGGAGAGCATGTTCATCCTGGACGGGGATTTTTATTTGGGCTGTCACTTGGTCAGAATGCTATACCGCATGGAGCTGCTGCCCCAAATCTGGTGGCCCTAAGGGTTTTTGCGGCAAGTCTTTGCATTATGGCGAAATATGTGCTATAATACCCTTGCTCGATTCTTTGGAGGAAAATTTATGAAGAGAATGACACTGATCCTGCTGATCCTGGCTCTGCTGGCCGGATGCGGCACAGCAACCGATACAGCCGGAACGGAAGCAGCTACCCAACCGGCAACCCAGGACAGCACCCAGCAGACCACCGAGCCCCAGACTGAACCCCAAACCGAACCCCAGCCAGATCCTATCACGGTCATGATGGAGGATATGACCCTGGAGGACAAGGTAGGTCAGCTGTTTATGATCCGCCCGGAATCCGTCGGTATCACCAACGACCCGACCCGGATCTCCGGCGGCATGCTGGCCAAGTACCATGTGGGTGGCTTTTTACTGGCAAGAAGCAATCTGGTCAACGAAAGCCAGATCATTAAATTCAATGCCGCGCTGACCGGCATCAGCCCCATCACGCCCTTTATTTCGGTGGACGAGGAGGGCGGCACCGTTGCCCGCTTTGCCAATCACGATGGCTTTAATGTGCCGCAGCATCCCAGCGCCGCTGCCATTGGCTCCACCGGTGACCCTGTCCAGGCCCGGGTCATGGGTCGTACCATCGGCACCTATTTGAAAAAATACGGCGTGAATATGGACCTTGCCCCGGTGGCAGATGTGAACACCAACCCGGATAACCCTGTGATCGGCATTCGCGCCTTCTCCTCCGATCCGGAAATCGCGGCAACCATGGCCCAGTTTATGGCCGCCGGTTTGAAGGACAGGGACATTATCCCGGTATACAAGCATTTCCCCGGCCATGGCGATACCGCCCAGGACAGCCACACGGAGCTGGCGGTCAGCTATAAGACCCTGGAGGAGCTGCAAAGCTGTGAATGGGTACCCTATGAAAAGCTGACGGAAAAGGATTGTGTTATGATTGCCCATGTGGCACTGCCCAATGTGACCGGCGATATGACCCCTGCCACCATGTCTTATCAGATCGTCACGGAGATTTTGCGCCAGCAGCTGGGCTTTAACGGCCTGGTTATGACCGATGCCATGGAGATGGGCGCGATCGTGGATTCCTACAGCTCCGGTGAGGCGGCTGTGAATGCCATTAGCGCCGGCTGCGATATGATCCTGGGCCCCGCAGACTTCGAAGAAGCCTACAACGCCGTGTTGGAAGCCGTCCAAAACGGAACCTTGACCGAGGAGCGCATCGACGAAAGCGTTTACCGCATCCTGTGGCTGAAACAAGCCTACGGCCTGCTATAACCCCGACAAAAATCCTGTCATCCTGAGGCGTTCCACAGAATGACAGGGTTTCTTTATAATGTGCTTAGGGTATACAGGCGGCCGTGGATCTCGGCCACGATCACGCCGAATTGGTCGCTGCTCAGGGTTTTGGTTTCCTCGGTTTCGGTGTAATGCAGGGTCACTCTCCAGCCGTATAAGTAGGCGTTGGAAATAGTGATCTTCATGCTGGTCTCTTCCAGATATCGCGCCTGGATATCCTGGATGGCCTGTTCATCCAGCTGACCCTCAAACTCTGCCTCCACATCCACGAAGCTGACATTATCATAATTGGAGGCGCTGACGATCAAGCGGTAGTAAGGCTTCAAGTCATCGGGAACGCAGGCTTCCACCGCCTCCACATCGGATGTGAACAGGGAGGTCAAAAACACTCTGACCATTCCTTCGTGCGCTTGGTTGACGGAAGGTTCTGTTGGGATGCTCTGGGGCTGCGAATTGTCGGTGCTGCCGGCGCTGCAGCCGCAGCAGGCAAGCAGCAAAGTGAACACCAGCATCATTGCCATTACTTTTTTCATAAAATCTCCTCTTTCGCTGTTATATAATGGCATAATAGATACTTTCCCTGTAAAAGTCAATGGCAAGTTTTTTGTACAAATTCATATTTATCGTTCTGTTCGTTGTTGCACCGCACCCTCGGCTCCCCTTGTCAGGGGAGCTGTCCAAAATCTTTGATTTTGGACTGAGGGGTAGTAAAAT
>JAZNHQ010000037.1:0-2668 GCA_045577035.1 Faecousia sp.
TGGGACGAAGAAAAGCAGGCGCTGTTCTGCAACTGGATCTGCTCCGGTTTCACCGTCCGCTTTACCGGCACGTATCTGAAGGCCAAACTGATCGTCCTGGCCGACCAGATTCCCGCCATGCCCGGTTTCCCGCCCAATCCCGACTACTATCCCCATGTGGGCGTGGTGGCCGATGGCAAAACATTGGAAAACCGGCAGGACATTCTGGCAGATGGCTGGTATGATCTGTGGCAGGGTGAGGCCGGTGAGCACACCGTTCGATTTGTGAAGGTTAGCGAGAACTCCCGGGGCAAGCTGGGCATCCAGGCCCTGGAATGCGACGGTGAGATTCTTCCCGTGGCGGCGGAGAAAAAGCCCGTGATGGAAATTGTGGGTGACTCCATTACCTGTGCCTTTGGCAGCGAATCTTCCAATAATTCTCCCGAGTTTATCTGCAGCGAGGAAAATGGCTGGACTTCCTACGGCGCCATCGCCGCCCGGGAGCTGGGCTACGAGTGGCGGCAGATCTGTGTTTCCGGCATCAGCGCCAGCCAGCCCGAGCATCCCATGTTCCCCATGCCCGGTATGAACGAGATTTATCATCTGACGGATCAGCTCTATGATGAGCGCCGGGGTGTTGCGCCGGCGGCCTGGGATTTCTCGGCCAATCCCGCCAACATTGTGGTGCTGAATCTGGGCACCAACGATGTGAACCCCATCCGTTTCAGCCCGGATTTTGGCAGCATCGAAGCCAAGGAAGCCTGGTTCCAGAAGCGCTACGGTGAATTCATTGCGGACATCCGGAAGCTGAACGGCCCGGATACCCTGATCGTCTGCGCGCTGGGTTCTATGGATTATTATCTTTATGACCGCATCAAAGCGGCTGTGGAGGAATATAAGCAGGCAACCAGCGATGAGAAGGTGGCTACCTTCAAGTTTATCGGTATCAATATGATGATGGAAGGCTTCGGCGCCATGGGCCATCCTTCCGCCAAGACCCAGGAGCGTATGGGTCATGAACTGGCCTTCCATCTGAAAAAACTGGTGGGGTAACGATCATGACCAAAGCAGAACTGAAAGCAAAGCTGGAGTCTTTGACTTCCTGGAAGGAACCCGCGGTACCGGAAGTGATTCCTCAGGGTGATATGCCCGGTGATAAGGTGCAGATCGGCCTGAGTCACATCGCCAAGGCCAACACCATTTTCCCCCTGCTGCTGAAGGAAATGAAGCAGCTGGACAGCGAAAAAATCGTGGTGTCCGTATTCGGCGGCTCCGGTGTGGGTAAGAGCGAAACCGCATCGCTGCTTGCCTGGTATTTAAACTGCGCCGGAATCGGAGCCTACGTCATGTCCGGCGATAATTATCCCCGCCGCATCCCCCTGTACAATGACGCGGAGCGCAACCGGGTGTTCCGCACAGCGGGTCTGAAGGGCCTGCTGGCAGACGGCGTGTATTCCGATGACGTGCAGCAGCAACTGAATGTGCTGTGGGAACAGGAACTGGATGCGGAGCCTGCCAAGACGGCAGAATTCCCCTGGCTGGCAAGTTATCAGAAGGCAGGCCGTGCCGCCTTGGCACAGTATCTGGGAACAGCTTTGGAACAGGATTTTGATGAAATCAACGGAGTGATCGCCAACTTCCGCAGCGGCGCCGAATCCGGCTGGCTGAAGCGCATGGGCCGCACCGAGGATGCCCGCTGGTATTCCCAGGTGGATTTCCGGAATATCAATGTGCTGATTCTGGAATGGACCCACGGCAATAACGCGGCCCTGCAGGGCATTGACGTGCCGATTCTGCTGAACTCCACCCCTGAGGAAACCCGTGCGCACCGTCGCAGCCGTGCCCGTGATGGCAAAACCGATTCCGCTTTCACTACCATGGTGCTGAAATTGAGCAGGCTATGCTGGACAGCCGGGCTCCCTTTGCCAAGATCATCATTTCCAAGGCCGGTGAGATCATCGATCCTAAGCCTCTGATGGATGCCTTCTTTCGCAATCTGGCGGTAGCGGAAATTGCGCAACTGAAGGCTACAGGCTTGGAAGAAGTGCTGACTGTAGATGTGGTTGTAACTTGCTGTGATGTCGCAGAGCAGCCTGACGGAAGCAAATTCATGCATCTTCCTTTTGTGGGCGAAGCAGTTGGCGGCCTGTTCAAGGGCCGGATTCAGCCCGGTGCCGCCGATGACCAGGTTCACCGGAACGGACAGATGGAATCTGCCTGTGCCGATTACGTGATTGATGGTATCGATTATACCGGCGAAAGCTGTAGTGTCCATGTGGTGAACCGGAATCAGAAAAATCAATGGAAGCCTACCGTGACGACCGACAGCAAAGCTCTGGATTTCCTGAACGGAGCGGATTGCACGGCGGTTCTGGAACTGCGCAAGCAGGGTCCTATCGTCCACATTTTCACAAAGAAGTAAGAAGATGCCCGGCATCCACTGAAAATGCCGGGCCGAATTTATATGTTACTTACTTTTTGGGGGTGAAACGGGGCAGACCAAAGAGGGAAACCACGAAATCCTCTCCGGTCAAACGCTCATAGAAATAGCGGTATTTGGCGAAGCGGTCCTCTTCCATCATCCGGGTGTTGTTGCACAGCTCACAGATGTCGAAGTCTTCTGTATACTTTTTCCAGACAAGTCGGATCGTAGCCATGTCGTTCTGTGAGCCAAGGAGTTGGTAGCCCC
>JAZNHQ010000038.1:0-11295 GCA_045577035.1 Faecousia sp.
ACCTGTCGATTTTTTATCCATTGCGAAAGCAATGGTATAGCATCGCCGTAAGGCGTATATCATCGCACGAAGCGTGCATCTCATCAGCCGTAGGCTGTATCCTGCTTTTTGGGTTGTTGTTTATGCATAGGAATATCCCCACATCCGTTTTTGGATGTGGGGATTGATACTTATTTTTCCAGGCGGTTGATCAGATAGGGGATGGCTTGCTCAAAATTTACACCATACCAGGGCTTGCTGGGGTCGTCCAGGGTGATGCGGATACACTGGGCGGTGTAATCTGCTGCCACCTGTACAGCCTCTTGCCAGGGCAGGCCGCGTACCAGCGCACCCAAACAGGTGCTGGAGAAGATATCGCCGGTGCCGTGGTAGTTTACGGGCAGCCGTTCGTGCTTGTAATAATAGAATTCTCCGGTTGCGGAATCGTAGCCCATAACGCCTGTAGAGCCCTCTTCAAAGCCGACGCCCGTAAGGATGCATAGCCGGGTGCCAAGCTTGCTCAGCTTCAGAAGCAGGTCTTTTACATAGGCCTCGTCGTACTGGGTCTTGTATTCGGTGCCGGTCATGAAGCAGGCTTCGGTGATATTGGGGACAATAATATCCGCCTTAGCGCACAAGGTAGACATATACTTCGCAAAGGCTTCGTCAAAGGCAGGGTATAGCTTGCCGTTGTCGGCCATAGCCGGGTCTACAAAAGTGAAATTATCCTGGGTTTTGAAATCATCAAACAGCTGCTTCATCAGATCAATCTGTTCAAAGGATCCCAAATAGCCTGTGTACAGGGCATCGAAGGCCATGTTTTCGGACTTCCAGTGTGCAGCAAAGGGCTTGACCTGGTCGGTCAGATCCTGCACAACAAAGTTCTGGAACATGGTGTGGGTGGAAAGCACTGCGGTAGGCAAAATCGCGGCTTCAACGCCCATAGCGGAAATAATGGGCAGCGCAACTGTCAGGGAGCACTTTCCTACGCAGGAAATATCCTGAATGGTGAGTATTTTTTTCATGGACTTCCACCTCCTTAAAATATGCCTTATTATAGCACCGGTTATTAAATTTGTATAGTCAAAATTTCGGCAAAAAATGCTTGGAATTTTTATGCATCATGTTGAAATGCCAACGAGTTTGTAGTATACTGAAACAAAGAAACGGAGGCACAACTATGGTAAAGTATGTATTGTTTGATTTAGATGGCACGCTGCTGCCTATGGATCAGGATGTATTTGTTGAGGTGTATTTTAAGGGACTGGCCCAAAAGCTGGCGCCTTACGGCTACAATCCCAAGCAGCTGATCGGTGCCGTTTGGCAGGGAACAAAAGCCATGATCCAGAATTGCGGTGAAATGACCAACGAGCAAGTCTTTTGGCAGGTATTTACCGGAATCTTTGGGGAAGGTTCCCGCAGCGCCGAACCCATTTTGGAAGCGTTCTATCAAACAGAATTCCAGCAGGTACAGCAAGTCTGTGGATTTGCCCCCCAGGCCAATGAGATCATTGGGCAGGTAAAGAAAAAGGGGCTGATCCCGGTGCTTGCCACCAATCCCATTTTTCCCAGGATCGCCACCATGAGCCGAATTCGTTGGGCGGGTCTGAACGCTGAGGATTTTAAGCTTATCACCACCTACGAGAATTCTCGCTCCTGCAAACCCAATCCGGCCTATTATCAAGATGTGCTGGATGCCATCGGTGCAAAGCCGGAGGAATGTGTCATGGTCGGCAATGATGTGCAGGATGATATGATCGCTGCTACCCTGGGCATACAGACCTTTCTGCTGACTGACTGCATCATGAATAAAAACGGAGCGGATATTTCCGGGTATCGCCAGGGAAGCTTTGACGCACTGGCGGCATTTATTGCACAGCTGTAAAACAGAAAGAAGGCGCTGCAAGTGAAAAAGAGAAAAGCACTGAAAATTACCGTGATCGTCCTGTGCAGCCTGTTTTTGTTGGGCGTGATCAGTGTTTTTGCGGTGAACGGCTATGTGGTAGCCAAGGGGAAGGATCGCATCATCAGTACCGATAAAGCTGCGACCATTACAGATGTGGATTGCATTATTGTGTTGGGCTGCCAGGTTAAAGAGGATGGCACCCTAAGTCATATGCTACGGGATCGGCTCAGCCGGGGCGTGGAGCTGTACCATGCAGGGGCAGCGCCGAAGCTTCTCATGAGCGGTGACCATGGCCGTACCAATTACAATGAGGTAGGTGCCATGAAGCAGTATGCCATTGATAATGGCGTACCATCACAGGATGTTTTTATGGATCACGCAGGTTTTTCTACCTATGAGACCATGTACCGGGCAAAGGAAATCTTCCAGGCGAAAAAGGTGATCATCGTCACCCAGGAATACCACCTGTACCGGGCGGTCTATATCGCACAGGCGCTGGGGCTGGAAGCCTACGGTGTGACCTCTGATCAGCACACCTATGGGGGACAGACCATCCGTGATGTGCGAGAGGTCTTGGCACGGTGCAAGGATTTTGCCACCTCCATATTGAAGCCTAAGCCTACATACCTGGGTGAAGTCATTCCCATCAGTGGCAACGGCGACCAGACCAACGATTATTAAAGCGGACACCAAATGGTGCCCGCGTTTCTTAGCTTTTCTTATTGAGCTTGGTTTTTGTGCCGTCCGGGTGGAGGATATAGGTGTTATCCAGCTGTCCGGTCAGACTGGCCTTCACATTGTCAATGTAGATCCTGCGCAGCTTATCCCGCTCAGCGGTTTCCTCCGGGGTCAGCCCCTCGGTCTTGGCCTTTTTAGCCAGTTCGTTGATTCTTGCGATAACTTCATCAATTTTCATATTGTTTACCTCACACATAGCGGTCAATGACCACGGATATTCGGCCTTTTTTCGTTTGTCCGCCGATCGTTGTTAATTTGATTTTTCCCAAACCCCGGACAGAAATTTTGCTTTCCATATCCACGGTTTTATCGGGCTTTTCGCAGGGCAGACCGTCAATGGCGGCTTTCCCCGCAAGGATGTATTGCACCGCCTGGCTGCGGCTGATCCGAAATCCGGTGCTGATCACATTGTCCAATCGCAAAGACGCCAGGGTGTCCTTGATCTGCTTGGTTTCCGGCTCCGGGATCTGCATTTGCCCCAGGGGAATTTGGGAGATCTGCAGCTTGGTGCGTCCGGCGCCGGTAAAATTCTGCAGGATGTAGGGTGCGATCTCCTGGGTTACCAAAAAATCACAAGTGCCCTTGCCAACGCAAATATCTCCAACCGTTTCCCTGGCAATGCCTGCACCCATGAGCGCACCTAAAAAGTCCCGGTGAGATAAGGGGTCCTCTTGGTAAAACCGGGCACGCATACAGCACACAGGGGAGTCTTCACCGTATAAAGAATCTTCTTCCAGATAATTGGGCAGAAAAACAAGCATTTTTCGCTCAGCGCTGTCATAGCCGCCAAAGGTATAAAGGCCGTCCTGCTGCCCAAACAGAAATCTAGCCATTTCCTGTTCCCTGGGGGATAGAAAACCGGTGCTTGCCGGGATGTTCTTTCGGATACCGGCCTGGATCTTATCCCAAAGCTTGGCCAACAGGATCCGATCCTCACTGTTTTCCGCGATCTTATCAATATTGCTTCGATCCATATCTTATTCCTGTCAATTTTTTATCTCCCATATTATACCACAGCATTTTCGCAATGCAAGTTTTTCTTGTTTGTTTGTAAAATCTATAGTATAATCGTCACGGAAAGCAGGTGATAGTATGATTATAGGTGTGATCGGCGGCGGTGCTTCCGGTATGACGGCTGCATTGTCGGCGGCGGAGAATCCCAATGTGCAGGTGCATTTGTTTGAACGGCAGGCTAGAGTGGGTCGTAAGCTGTTGGCCACAGGTAATGGCCGGTGCAATCTGACCAATCTGCGTTTGACTCCGGACAATTATCATGGACAAGCGCCGGACTTTTCCCAATACGCTCTGGAACAGTTAGATCCGGAAGCTACATTGCAATGGTTTCGCAAGCTGGGACTTTACACGGTGGCCGAGTCCTCGGGGCGGGTGTATCCCTATTCCGACCAGGCCAATTCCGTGGTAGATGTGCTGCGCTTTGCCCTGGAGAAAGAAAATATCTACCTGCATACAGGCTTTGAGGTGCAGAAACTGCTCCATGATGGCACGCAATATCAGATTTCCGATGGCAACGAAACCTACGCCTGTGATAAGGTGATCATTGCCTGTGGCGGCCTGGCCGGTACGAAGCTGGGTGGCACCATGGCAGGCTATAAGCTGCTGAGCAAATTCGGCCACAAATCCACACGCCTGCGTCCTGCTTTGGTGCAGATCAAAAGCGACTGGACAGGTGTTGCAGCCTTGAAGGGTGTTCGAACCAACTGTCATATACAGATCCTTCGGGACGGCGCATTGTTTAACCAAAGCGCCGGCGAGCTGCAATTCACGGAATACGGCATCTCCGGGCCTGTGGTATTTGAGGTTTCTAGGGATGTGTGCCATGGACAGGGAAAGTGGACAGCCAAGCTGGACTTTTTACCGGATATGTCCCCGGAGGAGTTATTGTCAGAGCTTAAGCGCAAAACCGAAACAGACCTACCTGCAGAAGAATTGCTGACAGGTATTTTGCATAACCGCCTGGGCAGAGTGCTGACCAAGGCTGCCGGAATCAGCGCAAACACCTTGATTCAGCAACTAAGCAACCATGATTTCCACCAGGTAGCCCAGCAGGTAAAGTCTTTTGATATTTCTCTGACAGAGCCCCTGGGAATGGACAGCGCCCAGGTCACAGCAGGCGGCGTATTAACGGAGCGGTTTGACAGCCAAACCATGGAAAGCAAGCTGATCCCCGGCCTGTATGCCTGCGGCGAAGTACTGGATATTGACGGCGACTGCGGCGGCTATAATCTGCAATGGGCCTGGTCTTCCGGCAGATTGGCAGGCCTCAGTGCCGGAAAGGAAAACCAATGATCAGAATCCGAGAGATCTCCATGCCGCCGGAGCACAATGTGGCGCAGCTGCCATATGAAGCGGCAAGACTATTAAAAATATCCAACTCCAAGATACGGAATCTGCGGATCGTCAAGCGGTCTGTGGATGCCCGGAAAAAACCGGATGTGCGGATCGTATACACGGTGGATGTCAAAGTAGACGGCAACGAGGGGAAGATCCTGAAGCAGTCCGGCTGCAAGCGTGTAGCTTTGGCACCGGTTAGCTATTATAAACCGCCCCGTACCGTACAAGAGCCGGTCAATGCGCCTGTGGTTGTTGGCTTTGGCCCCGCCGGTATGTTTGCGGCGTTGATTCTGGCCATGGCAGGCTTGCGCCCCATAGTGCTGGAGCGGGGCGAGGATGCCCAAACCCGGCATGAAAAGGTGGAGCGTTTCTTTGCCACCGGTCAGCTGGACACCAAAAGCAATGTGCAATTCGGTGAGGGCGGCGCAGGTACATTTTCTGACGGCAAGCTGAACACCGGCGTAAATAATCCCCGGATCGGCTGGATATTGGAACAATTGGTGGCAGCTGGGGCAGGGGAGGATATCCTGTTTGATGCCAAGCCCCATGTGGGCACAGATGTGCTGCTCACAGTGGTGCGCAATATCCGTCAGCGGATCATTAGCCTGGGCGGACAGGTGCGCTTCAATGCCCGGGTGACAGATGTGTTGATCCGGGACGGCGCTGTTACCGGTCTGCAAATCAACGGCAATGAGGAACTTGCCTGTGACAAGGTGATTTTTGCCATTGGACACAGCGCACGGGATACTTTTGAAATACTTCATGCCATGGGCATTGCTATGGAGCCTAAGCCTTTCTCCATGGGTGTGCGTATCGAGCATTTGCAGAGCATGATCAATGCGGCGCAGTACGGCAAGAATGATCCTGTACTGCCTCCTGCGGACTATAAGCTGGTCAAGCACCTGGAAAATGAAACGGTGTACACCTTCTGTATGTGTCCCGGGGGTTATGTGGTAGCGGCAGCTTCCGAAGAAGGACGGCTGGTCACAAACGGCATGAGCTATTCTGACCGGGCAGGGGAGAATGCCAACGCGGCGTTGTTGGTTACCCTGAATCCCAAGGACTTTCCCTATGAAGGACCTCTGGGCGGCGTGCGGTGGCAAAGAGAAATTGAAGAAACGGCCTTCCGTGTTGGCGGCAGCAATTATTACGCCCCGGCACAGACAGTTGGTGACTTTATAAAGCACCAACCCAGCACCGCACCCGGCAAGGTAATGCCTACCTATCGCCCCGGTGTCACCTGGTGCGATCTGCATGAGGTGCTTCCCACTAAGATCACAAGGGCGCTGGAGGAAGCTTTGCCCCTACTGGATGGCAACCTAGCGGGCTATGCCGGTTCCGATGCGGTCCTGACAGCACCGGAATCCCGCAGCTCCTCTCCTGTGCGAATCGTCCGCGGTGAGGATAAACAGTCTGTTTCTGTTTCCGGTTTTTATCCTGCCGGAGAGGGCGCAGGCTATGCCGGCGGTATCATGTCCGCCGCCATCGACGGCATCCTCTGTGCTGAGGCACTGATTGAAAGTTTATAAAATATCCGGGCATTCGCGGTGAATGCCCGGTGTTTTTATGCTCTTGTCAGAATGTCGGTGGCAATGACTTGCACCAGCTTGTCCAGCTCCTCTTGTGTAGTATATCTGCTCAAAGAAACCCGGAAAGAGCCGTCAATGATTTCCGGTTTCAGGTTCATGGCGGTCATCACATGGCTTCTGTGCCCCTTGGCACAGGCAGAGCCTGCAGACACGCAGATCCCGGCATCCTGCAAAATATTAATGGTGTTTTGCGTAGGCACACCGGGGATACCCAAGGACAAAATATGGGGTGCATCATGGGCACCGTTGACCACGACGCCACCCAGCATACGCAACTTTTCAATGACATCATCCAAAAGTGCTTTCTCCTTTTGGATATCCTCACGGAATGTTGCTGCACCCGTCTCACAGGCTGCAGCAAAGCCGAAAATAGCAGGCGTACCCTCTGTGCCGCTGCGGTAATTGCCTTCCTGGCCGCCGCCGATCAACAGGGCAGGGAAGGACTTTAACTTGGGACTGATATACAATGCACCTGCGCCTTTGGGACCATGCACCTTATGGGAAGATACAGAAATCAGGTCTGCACCCAGAGTTTTCGCAGTAAATGGTATTTTCAAAAAGCCCTGTACAGCGTCCGTGTGGAAAATGGCATTGGGGGAAAGCCGATGGGCAAGTTTTGCCATTTTTTCGATGGGCATGACCGCGCCGGTCTCGTTATTGACCATCATTACAGATACCAAAATGGTATCCTGCCGCAGTGCTTCTTTAAGCTGCTCCGCACTGACTCGACCCAGATCATCGGGCATCAGATATGTGACCTCGAATCCCTGGGCTTCCAGCTCTTTGAAACAGTTCAGCACTGCAGGATGCTCAATGGCGGTGGTGATCAAATGCTTGCCCCGCTTGCCCAACCGCTTCACAGTGCCGAAAATGGCCCAGTTATCTGCTTCTGTGCCGCCGGAGGTGAAGAATACCCGATCCGGCTCCGCACCCATGGCCGCAGCCACCTTGCTGCGTGCGCTGCGAAGCTTGTGAGCAGCATCAATACCGAAATTATACAGTGCGCTGGGATTTGCCCAATCCTTGGTCAGCGCCAGGGTCATTGCCTCCACAGCCTCGGGACAGGGCTGTGTGGTAGCGGAATTGTCTAAATAAATCATGTTGCCTCTTCCTTATTTTCCTACGCAGAAACGCTCAAAGATTCTGGCGGTGATATCCTCGCGGACAGTGGCGCCGGTGACCTCGCCCATGGCTTCCATGGCTTCCTCCACATCTGTAAGCACCGCATCCGATGTCAGCCCCAGCTTCATGCTCTGCATGGCCTGCAGCATGGCTTCATATGCTCTGCGAATGGCATCAAATTGCCGTGCGTTGGTCAGCAAAGAGCCGTCGCAAGGCAATTGACTGTCGAACATGGTATCCACAGCGTAAGCCAGCTGCTCCAAGCCTTCGCCGGTCTTAGCGCAAATGGGGATCACGGTCATAAATGGCAGATCCGAGGGTTGCACCATATTGCCAATATCCGACTTATTGATCAGCGCAATGGCGTTTTCCTTGTCCAGGCAGACATCAATGACTTGGCGGTCGTCTTCATCCAGGGGCTTTGAGCCGTCACATACAAAGATCACTAGGTCGGCATTTTCTACTGCGGCCTTGGAGCGCTCCACGCCCATGGCCTCGATTTTATCATCGGTCTGCCGGATTCCGGCGGTATCCATCAGTCGCAGCCGGGTCTTGCCCAGCATAACAGTTTCTTCCACGGTGTCACGGGTAGTGCCTGCGATCTCCGTAACGATAACCCGATCATAGCCAGCCAGGGCATTGAGCAAGCTGGACTTGCCTACATTGGGCTTGCCCACAATCGCAGCACCCACGCCATGGCGCAGAATACGCCCCTGTCCGTAGGTCTGCAGCAACGCATACAACGCCTTGGCATCTGTGCGCATGAGGGAATAGTAGTTCTCAAGCTTAAACTCGTCAATATCCTCGTCGGGGTAATCCAGTACCGCGTGGAAATGGCTACATAGATCGGTCAAATCATTATATATGGGAGTCAGTTTCTTTTGCAGCACACCACCCACCTGTCCGGCAGCGTTAGCCGCCGCATCAGCAGTATCGGCTTCAATCAGATCAATCACAGCCTCTGCTTGGGTCAGATCCAACTGCCCGTTCAGGAAAGCCCGCTTGGTAAATTCTCCCCGTTGGGCAGGCTTTGCACCTGCCAGGTACAGCGCTTCCAGGCCTGCGGCCAAAACCGCCGGAGAACCATGGCAATGAAATTCTACAGTATCTTCTCCGGTGTACGAATGAGGGCCACGGGTATACACGGCCATGCACTGGTCGATAACCCGGCCGTTTTTGTCGTGCAGCGTTCCCAGCATCAGCTTCCGGTTGGGAGCCTGGGAGAGGGGAGCGCCGTTATTTAATGTAATGACACGATCGGCAATATTTGCACAGCCGCTACCTGTCAATCGCAGAATGCCAATGGCACTGATCTGATTGCCTGTAGAGACTGCAGCGATCACATGAGACATAATGGGATCTCCTTTGAACTTATTGTGCATACTATAACATCAAACCGCTGAAATTGCAAATCTATTCAACATATATTTGACGGCATTGGACAAACTAACCCGGGAGTGATGTTATGAAGCCGATGAGCGATGAAAATATCAGCGCAATATTTGACGGGGCAGCGGATTTTATCCGCAGAGAACTTCGTTGTGGCAGCCATACAGTATATGCCTACGACATTGATGGCCTGATCGCGGCTGCCTATGCTTCCGATTATGTTTTTAAGCCTATCGTGCAAAACCTGTGCGCCGATACAATGCAGGAATTATACGCAAAGTCTTTGGATGGTGTTATTTATAATTGTGTTGCTGTTCCGTGCAAGGATCTTGAGGACTTGGCACTGAAGCTGGTCAATGGCTTTTGCGTAGTTTTGTTTCCACAGATTGGTGCCATTGGTTACGAGGTTAAAACGCCGGATAAGCGAGGTACATCCGCACCTCAGGTGGAGAATACCGTCAAAGGTGCCAAGGATGCCTTTGTGGAGACCATTCGCTCCAATACCAGCTATATCCGTCGTCATTTGCGTAGCCCTGATCTGCGTCTTTATGAGACCCAGGTGGGAAAACGGTCTTTGACCAATATCAGTATTGTTTGGCTTGAGGGCATAACCAATCCGGAGCTGGTGCAGCGTATGAAAGATCGCGTTGCCCGGATCGACATTGACGGCTTGCTGTCACCGGCGGCTGTAGAAGAATATGTGACCGGCTCACGAGCAACAGCCTTTCCACTTTTGCAGTATACGGAAAGAACAGACCGGTTCTGTCAAGGCATTCTCGATGGCAGAGTGGGACTGTTGGTAGATGGTTTGCCCTTGGGGTACCTGGCACCGGCTGACCTTATGTATCTGATGGAAAGCCCCGAGGATAGAAGCCGGGATTATGTGGGGGCATCTGCAGTGCGGATTTTGCGCTATCTGGCATTGCTTGCAGGCTTGTTACTGCCGGGGATTTATATTGCCTTGGCAGCTTATCACCAGGCGTGGATACCGTTGCTATTGCTGCGCTCTATTATTGAAAGCAAGCAATCGGTACCCTTTACCACTACCACAGAGATTTTGGGGCTTTTGATCGCTTTTGAATTGCTGCAGGAGTCGGGCATCCATTTGCCCCAGGCAATCGGGCAATCTGTGTCTGTGATTGGTGGTATCGTGGTGGGTACGGCAGCGGTGGAGGCTGGTATTATCTCACCTGTGGCGCTGATCGTCGTTAGCATTGCCGGGGTGTGCGGCTTTGTGCTTCCCAATCGGGATCTTGCAAATGCCCTGCGTGTTTGGCGGTTTTTCATTGCCTTACTTTCCGGAATAGGCGGATTGTACGGAACAGCAGCCGGTCTAACAATTCTGCTGATCCACCTGTCTGGACTGAAATGCCTGGGCGTGCCTTACTTGGCGCATACCGGAAGAATCCTGCGTCACAGATTGGTTAATGATAAATTTCGTACCGCAAAGCTTCATCCCCAGGACAGGAGAAATCAGAAATGAAGCGGATACCTTTATATATATTAATATTGACGCTGGTCTTTTTTGCTCCGGTAAGACGGGTCAATGTAGACACCTTGCGCCCTGTGGAGGTGGTGTCGGTCTATCGTCTTAACGGCAAGGTGATTATTGAGACTGACACCGGCGACCTGGGGCAGGGAATTGATATGGAGCAGGCCTTGCAGGATATGAAGCAAACATCGCCCGCTATGATCTACCTGGATACCGCAGAATATTTGTTATTTACCAATGACTGTCAATATGTGGCCCAGGAATTGCGCAGCCACCTGAAAGGCTCGGTAAAGGTTTGCATGACACAGGGACAGGTCAGCACGAAGGATGCTGCCAAGTATTTGGTCGTCCACGGAGATTTGCCTAAGCTGAAGCATTGGAAACCGGGCGATAAACTGCCTGTTTTGACAGAAGAAAAAATAATCGAAAAATAGTGAAATTAATGCTTGACAAAGTGAAAGTGTTCTGGTAGAATACGCAAGGTTTCCGCGAGGTCGGAAGCCAATTTTACGGCTTAAGAAGAATTTTGCTGAGAAATGAAAAAAGTTCTTGACAAAGGGAAAAAGCTGTGATAATATGAGCAAGCTAACCGTGCGGCGGTGAGCGAGTCTGTACCTTGTAAATTGAATAACGCAAAGACGAACAAACACCTTGACAATAAATGGATTGTTTAAGCGTTTTAGAACGAATAACAGCCAACGAAAATTCTTGAGTATATTTGCTAGACA
>JAZNHQ010000039.1:0-2919 GCA_045577035.1 Faecousia sp.
CACCCTCGGCTCCCCTTGTCAGGGGAGCTGTCCAAAATCTTTGATTTTGGACTGAGGGGTAGTAAAATCAAGGTTTTTTCTCTCCCTCAGTCAATTGCCTCAAATCGGCAATTGACAGCTCCCTCATCAGAGGGAGCCTTATAGCCATAAATTGAAATTTGCAATATTGCATTTATGGTGGGGAATGGGTATAATAGGGGAGAAAGGTGTGATGTGCTATGAAGCTATGGAGGCATTTTTGCACAGTGACCCGGCATCGTTGGCTGGTGCGGGGCGGCTGCTTCCGGGTGGGTCTGTACTGGCGAGGACTTGTACACGATCTGTCCAAATATTCTCCCACGGAATTTTTGGTGGGCGCTAAATACTACCAGGGCAACCGCAGCCCCAATGCCGCAGAGCGTGAGGACAAGGGCTACAGCCAAGCCTGGATGCATCACAAGGGCCGCAATCGTCACCACTACGAATACTGGACGGATATGAGCCGTCAGACCCGCAATTATGAGTCTGTACCCATGCCCCGGAAGTATTTGGTGGAGATGGTCATGGATCGCAGGGCTGCCTGTATGGTTTATCAAGGGAAAAACTATACCTCCGGCTCAGCTCTGGAATATTTTGATGCCAGCCGGGAAAAAAGCCTTATGCACGAAGCTACCCGCCGGGAGCTGGGATACATTCTGACCATGCTCCGGGACGAAGGTGAGAAGAAAACCTTTCACTACTTAAAACACTCCGTCCTTAAGGGAAAACCCTTCCCTTGGGAGGAAGTGTAAATAAATGCAGAATGCATAATGCAAAATGAGGGCGGTAAATTCCTATTTATCGTTCTGTTCATTGTTGCACCGCACCCTCGGGTCCCCTTGTCAGGGGAGCTGGCCAAAATCTTTGATTTTGGACTGAGGGGTAGTAAAATCAAGGTTTTTTCTCTCCCTCAGTCAATTGCCTCAAATCGGCAATTGACAGCTCCCTCATCAGAGGGAGCCTTATAAGACTGTGCCATAAATTGAAATTTGTATTTTTATTTTGGAGGTAATAATATGTCTGCTTCTTGGTTGAAAAATGCTGTTTTTTATGAGATCTATCCCCAGACCTTTTACGATTCCAACGGTGACGGTATCGGTGATCTGCAGGGCATGATCCAGAAACTGGATTATGTGAAGAGCATCGGCTGCAATGCCATTTGGATGAACCCCTGCTTTGATTCTCCCTTTAAGGATGCGGGCTACGATGTGCGTGACTATAAGAAGGTCGCCCCCCGCTATGGCACCAACGAGGATCTGAAAGCGCTGTTTGCTGCTGCCCACGAAAAGGGGATTCGCATCCTGCTGGATCTGGTGCCCGGTCATACCAGCGAGGAAAACGCCTGGTTCAAGAAAAGCTGCGAGGAAGACCCGGCGTATGCCGAGCGCTATATCTGGACGGACGGCGCATTCTCCGGCGGTGACGGCATGCCCTTTATCGGCGGCGAATATCCCCGCAATGCCACTTATATCATCAATTTCTTCAAGTGTCAGCCTGCCCTGAACTACGGCTACCGGGACAAGCACACCCCCTGGCAGCAGGCCATTGACGCCCCCGGCCCCATGGCAAACCGTGAGGCTATGAAGGATATTATGCGCTTCTGGCTGGACATGGGCTGCGACGGCTTCCGTGTGGACATGGCCGACAGCCTGGTTAAGAACGACCACGGTGTAAAGACTGCTACCATGGAAGTCTGGAAGGATATGGCTGGTGCCATCCACGCCGAGTATCCTGAAGCGGTGCTGGTGTCTGAGTGGAATCACCCGGACCAGGCCCTGGCCTGCGGCTTTGACGGCGACTTCTATCTGAACTGGGACGGCAACGGCTACAGCCTGCTGTTCCGTGACTACCGCAGAGATGCCAAGGGCAATCTGACCCCGGACAACAGCTACTTCAAGCTGGAATCCACCCAGGATATCACCGGCTTCCTGGCAGACTACCTGCCCCAGTACGAAAAGAGCAAGGACTTAGGTCTGTGGTGCTTCATTTCCGGCAACCACGATACCCCCCGTCTGGCTCCCACGCTGACCGACCGGGAGCGTCGGCTGGGCTTTGCCTTCCTGCTGACCATGCCCGGTGCGCCCTTTATTTACTACGGCGACGAGATCGGCATGGACTACCGCTGGCTGCCCAGCAAGGAGGGCGGCTACGCCCGCACAGGCTCCCGGACGCCCATGCAGTGGGAAGCCGGCAAGAACCTGGGCTTCTCTCAGTCCGATACCCCCTACCTGCCCACCGACGACCGGGAGGGCGCACCCACTGTGCAGAGCCAGCAGGCGGATGAGAACTCCCTGCTGAATCATGTGAAAGCACTGATCGCTCTGCGGCAGAATAACGCTGACCTTGGCAACTACAGCGATTTTGCGGTGTACCGCGCTGAAAAGGGCGAGCGCCTGTTTGCTTACAAGCGCGGCAAGCTGCTGTGCGCTGTGAATCCTGGCAAGGATGCTGCCAAGCTTGCGCTGGATGGCAAGTATGAGATCCTCTACACCCTGGGTGATTGCAAGTGTAACGGCCAGCAGGTGGAAATGTCCAGCCAGTCCTTTGTAGTTTTCAAACCCGTAGAATAATTCTGCCCACAAGGAATATACTATGGTAGGGAATGTCGTCCTCTCGTGGAACAAAAGTGTTTCGCAGCGCCGGGGACGGCGTTCCCTACGAGGGAATTTAAAAATATTGCAGGTTATGGAAAAAAGTGCTTGACTTTTTTCCTACTTTGGATATAATAAATTCCGTGCCAAGCACATAGAGGATTAGTGTAACGGTAGCACACCGGACTCTGACTCCGTTTGCGGGGGTTCGAATCCCTCATCCTCTGCCAAAAAAGAAATTCAAAATTTGCTCTGTGCCTCCCTCTGCGGGGGAGGGAATGGGATCGAAAGGACGGCGTCCTGTGGGCCA
>JAZNHQ010000040.1:0-15127 GCA_045577035.1 Faecousia sp.
GTATACATTCTGCCGCTGATCATCATCGTCCAGCTGTGGATGAGTATGGGCTCCGGCTTCCTGGTGATGCGTGCCGGTACCGCCTCCGTGGACCAGCAGTATTACGAGGCGGCAGCCATCGATGGTGTCAAGAATCGGTTCCAGGAAGTGATCTATGTGACGGTGCCCATGATGGCCCCCCACCTAATCACGGCTGCTGTGTTGCAGATCACGGGCATGTTTGCCAATGTCAGCGCGTCGATTGCCCTGGCAGGCTTCCCCTCTACCAACTATGCCGGTCACCTGATCATGACCCATCTGATGGACTACAGCAGCTACCGCGTGGAGCGTGGCTACGCCTCTGCTATTTCGGTAGTGTTGTTTATCCTGATGATCGTCATCAACTCGGTGGCGGTAAAACTGCTCAGAAAGGTGGGTACATGATATGGCGAAAGAACGCAAATTGCGCCGGCAGCATCATCATGGCCGGCTGCTGGGCACCGGTTCCCGCTTGAATCGAAAGGCCTCCGGCGATGTATTCATGCTGATCCTCATCGGCTTGATGGCGGCATTCAGCTTTTTTCCGCTGCTGATGGCGGTAAGTATGTCCCTGAAGCCCATCAACGAGTTGTTCTACTATCCACCCAAGCTGTTGGCGGAGAATCCCACTTTGGATAATTTCCGGATGCTGCTGAGTTTGCTGCAGAACACCCGCGTTTCTTTCTTCCGCTATGCCTTCAACACCGTGTTTATCTCCCTGGCTGTAACGGTGCTGCATGTGTTCCTGGCTTCCATGGCGGCCTATCCCTTGGCAAAGCTGAAGATCCCAGGCACCAAGGCGCTGAATAAGATGATCATGTTATCGCTTATGTTTGTGGCTGCGGTCACCGACGTGGCAAACTACCTGACGGTCAGTTCCCTGGGCTGGCTGGATACCTACTGGGCCTGCATCATCCCGCCGGTAGGTTCCTCCCTGGGTCTGTTCATTATGCGAAACTACATGACCACCATTCCTGACTCCCTCCTGGAGGCGGCCCGGATCGACGGCTGCTCCGATTTCCAGCTGTACTGGCGGATCGTTATGCCTCTGTCCCGTCCTGCGTGGCTGACGGTTATGATCCTGGTCTTCCAGCAGGTTTGGTGCATGGACAATACAAACTATGTGTATGACGAATCTCTAAAGACACTGCCCTATGCGCTGAGCCAGATCACCAGTGGCGCAATGGTTCGTGTGGGTGCCGGTCAGGCGGTGGGCGTGCTGATGATGATCGTTCCTGCCATCATTTTCATGATCAACCAGACGAAGATCATTGATACGATGGCATCGTCGGGCATGAAGGATTAAGGAGGGGATCATTGTGAAAAGACTCGTTTGCCTGTGCTTGACGATCCTTGTGATAATGGGTATGGCGCCGATGGCTTTGGCATCGGATCCCTATCAGGGTTATTCCTACAGCACGACGGATGAAGGCACTATCGATGTAGCCGCTCCCCAGGCTTACTTGCCGACAGCGGTCTACGGCAAAGATAAGCTGGGCGTGAAGCTGTCCTCACCGGAGGATATGCTCTTTGATGCCCAGGGCAATCTCTACATCTGCGATGCGGGTCTGAATGCGATCTTCGTATTCTCCCCGGAGATGCAGCTGCTGAAAACCATTGATTCTTTCCAAAACAACGGCCAACCGGATACCTTCAATGCTCCCTATGGCATTTTTCTGACTGCAGCCGGGGAACTGTATGTTGCAGACTACGGCAACCAGCGGGTAGTGGCCATCAACGCCGACGGTGAGGCATTTCTGGTGATACAGGATCCTGAGTCGGATCTGTTAAGCAGCACCTTTGTCTTCCAGCCCCAGAAGGTGCTGGTGGACAATACCAACCGGCTGTTCGTCCTGTCGAAAAATGTCAACGAGGGCATTATGCAGTTTACCAAAGAGGGTGCCTTTCTGGGCTTCTACGGCAGTAACACTGTCAGCGCTAGCCTGATCGACCGAATTTGGAAAGAGATCATGACGGAGGAGCAGACCGATAAGCTGACCCAGTTTGTGCCTGTGGAGTACAAGAACTTCTCTCTGGACTACAAGGGCTTCATTTATGCGGTCACCAAGGTTTCCAAAGTCAATGAGCCCATTCGCCGGCTGAATTTGTTCGGCGGCGACGTGCTGGTCCGAAATCCCATTGATGGTACGAAACTTGTGGCGGGTGACCTGTCCTACCCCTATGCCGGTGTAACCGGCATTACCGGCCCTTCCAGCTTTGTGGATATTACCGCCGATGAACTGGGCAACTACTATGCCCTGGACGACAAGCGGGGCCGCGTCTTTGCCTATAACGAGGAAGGCAATCTGCTGTTTGTCTTCGGTGCCCTGAATTCCGGGCAGACGGGTTCCTTCGCTTCTCCCTCTGCTATTACCTATTATCAGCACAAGGTCTATGCATTGGACCGGGCTAACGGCGAGGTTATCGTTTTCGAGGCCACCGAGTATGCCCGGCTCATGGAGGAGGCCATGTCTTCCTACCTGCTGCAGAATTACGAAAAGAGCCTTTCTTTGTGGGAAGAGATCATCAAGCGCAACAACAACTGCGATCTGGCCTACTACAAGGCGGGCTACTGCTTGTACCGGCTGCAGGACTACGAAAAGGCTATGGAGTATTTCAAGTTGGTCAATGCCAAGGAAGCATATTCCGATGCCAGGATCAAGTATAACCAGATCAAAATGAATGAAAATTTTGAGATCTATGCCACTGTTGCGGCAGCGATCGTTGTAGTGTTGGCCGGAATATGGTTCCTCCGTTTCCGGCGCAGACGGCATGAATGACGAGGTGGGAGCATGAAACAAGCATTATACATACTCAAGCATCCTATCTACGGTGCATGGGATATGAAACGCAAGAAGACTGGGCGCTACCGCGATGGCTTTATTCTGATTCTGCTGGCCATCGTTGCGGTGACCTTCAATCGGCAGATGCGTGCCTTTGTATTCAACAATGCGTACAATGTGCCGCTGGATATTCTGCGGCAGATCGCCGTGGTGGTACTGCCGCTGGTACTGTTTACGATCTCCAACTGGGCGGTCACCACCCTGGCAGAGGGCAAGGGTTCCTTCAAGGATGTCTTTATGGTCACCTGCTATGCCCTGATGCCGCTGATCATTTTCCAGTTCATTACGCCGGTGATCTCCCATGTTATGACCCTCAATGAGCTGATGTACCTGCAGATCATTGATGGTGTTGGCTATGGTTGGACGTTGCTGATGCTGCTGCTGGGAATCCAGGAGATCCACGAGTATTCTCTGGGCAAAATGGTTTCTACATTGTTCCTGACGGTGATCGGTGCGGCGATCATGGTATTCATCGCGCTGCTTTTCTTTAGCCTGCTGCAGGAACTGGGCAGCTTTGTGTATTCAATTTACCGCGAGTTTTCACTCCGTCTGTAAAAACTGGGCGGATCAGCCTTCTGCATCGAAAGGATGGATTGGCAGATGAATAAGAAAAAATGGACGCGCATCATCGTGCCGGTGGCTGTGCTGGTGATCATTGCGGTAGCCGTCGTGCTGCTGGTACTGAAGGGCGCTGCCAAGGAAAAGCTGACGGACCGACTTTCCACAGCACCGGCGTTGACCGGCGAAGTCAGCCCGGACCCGGAGAAGGCCTTGCTGACCACAGATACATTGTCGCTGTATCTGGAGGAGAATATGGTGGTCCGGGTGGAGAGCAGTGACGGTACCGTGTGGTCCACCAACGGCCGGGGTCATGATGGCAGCCAGACCACCGGACAGTTTACGGTTTCTTACTATACCTCCAATGCGGCTTACTCCTATATGGAAAGCCAGGCGGACAGCGTGGACAAGGATCAGGCAAAGGCCTTCCTGCAGGATGACACCCTGTACGTTCAGTACAGATTGGGTCATTATGGAAGGACCCTTGACGATGTCCCCAGCTGCCTGACCAATGCTCGGTTCCAGGAAAAGTTCCTGGATAAGCTGTCGGAAGCGGAAGTCGAAGAGATGGAAAGCTTCTATAAATTTTATAAGGACGAAGATCTCTGGCGCATCCGTGCCAAGGGTCGTAACAATTTCGAGAAGATTTTGGCCTATATGGACCAGGTCGGCTACACCGAAGAGGATCTGGTTCAGGATAATGCGGCTGCCGGCATCACTACGGATGTGACAGCAAAGCCCTGGTTCACGGTTGTGCTGGCTTATCAGCTGACAGAGGAAGGCCTGTCTGTTTCCATGCCTGTGGAGCGGATCGAGTTCAGTGCGGCCTTCCCGTTGTACGAAGTGGATCTGTTGCCGCATTTCGGCAAGCTGGAACAGAGTGAGGACGGCTATGTCCTGCTGCCCGACGGTAGCGGCGCGCTGATGCGGTTCTCTACAGAGTATGACTCCCGTGTGGAGTACACCATTCCTATTTACGGCCTGGATTGGTCGGTGGCCAGTGATACCTTGTCCACCGGTCAGTTCCAGTATGAGTATGCGTCCCTGCCGCTGTTCGGTATGAAGGATGGCGCTGATGCGTATCTTGCGGTCATTGAGAGCGGTGAATCCCGGGCGACCGTGAATTTTCACCCGGCGGGCACCTACCTGAAGCGCAATGCCGCTTACCTGACCTTCCGGATGATCAACAAGGACAGTGTGTATCTTTCCGGCAGTGACAACAGCTCCAAAGTTATCGTTTTCGAGTCCTCCCTGGTGGAGGAAGACTGCTCCGTCCACTACAAGTTCTTGCCCGACGGCAGCGGCTATGTGGAAATGGCCGCCGCTTACCGGCAACAACTGAAGGACGAGGGCATTCTGACAGATCTGGGGGCAGATGCTTCCGTATCTCTGCTGTTGGAGACCATCGGTGGTGTCCGGAGCAAGAAAAATCTCCTGGGTATCTCTTATGAGGGTATCACCGCAGCTACTACTTATGAGCAGAATAAACTGCTGGCCAAGGATCTGCTGGCCAGCGGTGTAACGGACCTGGACATGAAGCTGATTGGCTGGTTTAACGGTGGTGTTTACCATGATTATGCCGGCAATGTGCAGCTGAATAGAGTCCTGGGTGGCAAATCCGATTGGAAGGAACTGCTGGCCTATGCCCAGGAAGCAGGCATGGGATTGTATCCCGATGTGGACTTCCAGCGGATCGCCGAAATGGATTGGGGCTTTATGCCCACCATTGATTCCGCATTCCGGTTGGATTCCAATGAAGCCAAGTATTCCATCCTCTCCCGGGCCCTGCTTTTGGAGAAGGAGGATATCGGCATGACGCCTTCCAATCTGTATCTTCTGTCTCCCAAGAATTTTGAATCCGTGACGCAATCCTTCCTGAAGAAGTTTGAACCTATCAAGACCACCGGATTGTCCTTGCGCAGTGTGCGGTCCTATTCGGATTTCAACGAAAAGGACATGATCTCCCGCACGGAAGCGGTGGCGCTGCTGCAGGCGCAGCTGGGTCAGTTGTCCGAAAAGATGGATCTGATGATCGAAAACGGCGCAAAGTTTTCTTATGCCTATACCCAGAAAATGAGCGGCGTGTCCTCGGACAGCAGCCACTACCGGATCGCGGACGAAACGGTGCCATTCCTGCAGATGGTGCTTCACGGCTCCATCAAGCTGTATACCACCCCAATCAATCTGGCATCCAATTCGGAGACTGCGTTGCTGCGGGCCATTGAGTACGGCATGCTGCCCAATTTCCAGGTGACCTATGAGGATTCCAGCATCCTGAAACACTCGGAGTACAGCGACAACTATGCTTCCGGCTATCAAAGCTGGCGGCAGGATATTCTGGATGCCCACGCTGTTGCCAGTGAAAGCCTGAAGGGGCTGATCGGCTGCGTGATCGTGAATCACGCCCAAGTAGCCGACCAGGTCTATGCCACCACCTATAGCAACGGTGATGTGGTCTATGTCAATTACAGCCAGACCGATGTGACGGTGGGCGGCTGTGTGGTCCCCGCCCGGGGATATTACCGTGAAGGAGGTGCAGGCGCATGAAACGGAATGGAATGACCCTGAACCAACGGCGCTCTATGTTGGCATATCTGTTCCTGCTGCCTTGGCTTATCGGCGTGGTGCTGTTGTTTGCGGTTCCGCTGGTGCTGTCTATTTCCTTCTCCATGTCCAATGTTACGGTGGATAACGGATATTCTCTGGAATTTGTGGGTCTCAAGAACTATATTTACGCTTTCACCGGAGACGAGAAGTTCCTGCAGTATTTTGCCACCACCATCGGCGATCTGCTGTATGAGGTTCCCATCATCCTGGTCTACAGTTTCCTGGTGGCGATTTTGCTGAAAAATAAATTCCCTGGTGTCACTGGTTTCAAGTTTGTTTTTTTCCTGCCGGTGATCCTGTCTTCAGATCTGTTCTTCAGCCTGCTGAATAATTTTGGCAGCACCACCTCCTCCACTTTGGATGCGGTCATGAACAGTGCTGCCTCCACCGGTGTGCTGGAGAGCTTGAATCTGACAAAGTACTTAACCAAACTGGGTCTTAGCACGCAGTTCGTAGATGCCCTGACCGGGCCGGTGGATAAGGTCTATGAGATCGTCACCTGCTCCGGTATCCAGATCTTCATTTTCCTGGCTGCTTTGTATTCCGTTCCACCGGAACTGTATGAATCCGCCAAGATCGAGGGGGCCAATGGTTGGGAGCAGTTCTGGATGATCACGTTCCCCATGGTTATGCCAATGATTCTGGTCAATGTGATCTATTCCATTGTGGATACCTTCATCTCTGAAAGCAATTTGGTGATGGAGTATGTCTACGAGCTGTCCTTCAAAAACTTTAATTTCGGTCTTTCCAGTGCCATATGCTGGATCTATTTCGCTGTGATCGCGGTGATTCTGGCCATTGTGTTTACCGTCATCAACAAGCGGACCTTCTATTACACTTGATGAAAGGAGAAAACCTGTTATGCGTAATCCAATTAATCAGGACAAGCTGAAAGCCAGGTCCCTGCAAATCGGAATTGCGATCCTGCGGACGGTGCTGCTGGTGGGTTTTTCCTACATCATTCTGCACCCCATTATCTTGATGATCTCCAAGGCTTTTATGGCCCAGGAAGATGTATTTGACAATAGTGTGCTGTGGATCCCAAAGAATTTTACCCTGGACAACCTGAAAGTCGCAGCCCAGACCATGAAGTACGGAAAATCCCTGCTGAACTCTGTGCTGTACTCTGCGCTGGGAACGGTGATGCAAGTTGCGGCCTGCATGATGGCGGGTTATGCCTTTGCCCGATTCCAATTCCGGGGGAGCAAATTGTTCTTTGCGGTGGTGATCCTGACGATCATCATGCCACCTCAGCAGTTCATGACGCCGTTGTATCTGCACCTTTCCCGGTTTGATATGTTCGGCATCGTCAAGGCGCTGAATAATGGAAAAACAATCAACCTGACATCGACTTACATCCCTTATTTTCTCATGTCCATGACTGGCTTCGGTCTGCGAAACGGTCTGTTTATCTTCCTGTTCCGCCAGTCCTTCCGTGGCATCCCCAAGGAAACGGAGGAGGCGGCTATGATCGACGGTGCCGGTCAGTTCCGGATCTTCTGGCAGATCATGCTGCCTAGCACCATCACCATTTTGGTGACGGTGATGCTGTTCTCTTTCGTCTGGCAGTATAACGATACCTATTATTCCAGCATACTGCTGTCGGATGTGCGGACCCTGCCCAAGGCATACGGTCTGTTTGATTCCGCCATTACCGGATGGGACGATGGTGGCGCGGTGACGGAAATGCTGTCCCAATATGTGCTGGATGATCCGAAGGTGCTGGCGCTGCTGCGGAATTCCGCAATGCTGCTGATCCTGACACCGTTGCTGCTGATCTATGCATTTGCGCAGAAGTATTTCATCCAGAGTATCGAGCGTAGCGGACTTGTGGGGTAACTGTTATGAAGAAAGGAAGAATTTTGGCGCTGCTCGCAGCTGTGGCATTGCTGCTGACTGCCTGTGCAATCGATCCTAACGATGGGAAAGGAGATACCACTGTGCCAACGAATGCTACTATTGGAGAGAACATCAAGCCGGAAGATAATGGCAGCGGTATTTCTCCGCTGTACTATCCCGATGCTGTGGTGGAGAGGGACGAGTCCTTCTCTGTTGCAGATTTTGCTGCCCGTGCCGCTGGCCAAACCAGCTATATAGGCAATGGCCATTATGACGGCACCCATCTGATTGTTTCCCCCTTCTATACCGGCACTGTTAATCAGGTGGCGTTGCCGGTGTATGCCACGCCTGTCTATGTGGCGGACGGCAATTATGGCGTGCTGCATTCCTTCGCATCAGTGAATGTGGATTTTGCCAAGAGCGAAACCGTAACCATCACCCTGACCCCGGAGAATCGGATGCCCCTGAAGACAGCCCAGCTGTTCTCCCAAAGCGAAGCCAAGCTGCTCTGCGCCAACGGCCAGATCACGCTGAAGGTAAAAGAGCATGGTGTCTATACTGTCGTCATCAATGATTCCCAGAATTATGCCATTACCATTTTTGTCAGAACCTGGGAGAATGAGGATGCTGCTATTGCAGAGTATCAGGCCCAGTACGGCCAGGAAAATGTCATTGTCTATGAGCCTGGTCTGCATGAGATCGACTATGTGCTGATGATGAAGAGCAACATGGTGCTGTACCTGAAGGCGGGCGCAGTGCTGCTGCCCAAGCATACGCTGGATATCCAGAGCGACAGTGATGCGGCCAGCGCCTCTGAATTCGGTGCGAAAGAAAGCAATGGCATCGGCCTGAACCGATACCCGGTCGTTAACGGCTATGCCTGCGATAATCTGATTATTGCAGGTCGGGGCACTGTGGATATGACACAGTTGGACTGGCATGAGCGCCGGGGCATCGTCTTTACCCAGTGTGATGGCGTTACCATGGACGGCGTGATCGTCATCAATCCTTGCGAGTGGGCATTTATCACCTACCGCTGCACCGATGTGACTGTGACCCAGAGCGCTGTATTCGGCTACCGCACCAATTCCGATGCCTTTGCCATCTGCAATTCCATTGATGTGCAGGTGACCGATTGCTTTGCCCGTACCGGCGATGATATGTTTGAAGTGAAGACCCTGGGCGGTGTTTACGGCGCGGTCAGCAAAAATATCACCTTCAGCCGCTGTACAGCCTGGGGCAGCAAGGCCCGGTGTTTCGGTGTCATTGCCGAGATCGAAAAGGATGTGTCTAATATCCTCTTTGAGGACGGCATCGTGATCTTCCGGGATGCCATTTGGGATAATAACCGTATTGGCTCGCTGGTTGTCCTGCGGGAGAGCGGCAGCGGTGTGGTGGATGGTGTGACATTCCGGAATATAACCATCCATTATGACTACGGACGGCCAATCAATGTGGGCGTCTATTCCTCGAACTTAACCGGCGGTGAGATCAAAAATGTGGTCTTTGAGAACATCACCTACCGCTCGGCCATGAAGGGACAGATCCGCGGTAACAACGGCGGGAAATTGCACATCATCTTCGATAATGTGACTGCAAACGGCAATCTGCTGGAAGCAAGCAATGCGGAAACCTGGTTTTACTGGGACCGAGAGAATATGTTCACATTCCGATAAAGAAAAATTGGCCGAGTTTATTCTATGAGATAGGAGGCACCTCTATGGAATCCAAGCAGATCTGGAATTTGGATGGAAATGCGATTGTGTGGAATGTCCGGGAAAGGGAGCCCCATCAGGATAACTACGAAATGAGCGGCCTTTTCTGTGATTGTATCATTGGCTATGGTGTGGCTCCGAATGGGACATTGGTCCTGGAGCGCAGCTATTATTTTCCCATGCTGCGGACCATTCCCAATGATACCCACGCCACCCTGGAGGTAATCCCGGAACCGGACAAGCTCCCCGCCTTGCTGCGGGGTGGCCGTCCGGTCCGGGAGTTCCCGGTTTGGTTTCGCCTGGATGGAACCTTGACTGTAGAAAGCCGCACGGATGCCGGTGTGCGGATCCGGCGGCAGTTTTTCCCCTCGGAGGGGCACCTTTGCGGTTTGGAAACCGTGAAAATTTTGGCGGAGCAGGCTGCGGTGCTGACTGTTTCACGCCCCCAGACCCTGACCCTGGGCTATACCCTGGGCACCAAGGGGGTCTATGTTTCCCGGGTGCGGCATGATGCGCCTGAGCAGATCTGCTTGCAGCCGGGAGACTGCTGCATATACTCTGTGGCGATCTCGGCAACCATTGGTAGCCAACCGGCGCCCACGCCGGATGCTGCCGGGGAACTGGAAAAGCGTTACAGCCGTATGGAAGCGCTCTGCGACCGCTCTCTGGTGCTGGATACCGGCATCCCAGAGCTGGATGTGATGGCCCGTTTTGGGCGATTGCGCGCAGGCGAGAGCATTTTTGAAACATTAACCGGAAAATACCATAGCCCCGGCGGGCGGAATTATTACGCCGCGGTGTGGTGCAACGATCAGGTGGAGTACGCCGGCCCTCATTTTGCCATGACCGGCGACAAAACCGCCATCGAAGCATCCCGCAATGCCTACCGGGCCTATGTGCCTTATATGGCCGACAATTACGGCCCCATTCCTTCCTCTGTCATTGCCGAGGGGTTGGATATTTGGAACGGTGTAGGTGACCGGGGCGATGCTGCCATGTATCTGTATGGCGCGTCCCTGTTTGCACTGTACCTCGGGGATCGCCGGACGGCGGAGGAATTGTACGGTCCCATCCGCTGGTGCGCGGAATACTGCCACCGGCAGAAAAGTCCGGAAGGAGTCATCCGCTCCGATACGGATGAATTGGAGAAACGGATCCCCACCGACGGCTATGCCAATCTTTCCACCTCCTGCCTGTGTTATGGCGGCTTGCTGACAGCGGCGAAGCTGGCGGATTCTCTGGGAGATCCCGAAACCGCGGCGCTGTACCGGGATCGGGCGGAGGAATTGGAACAGGCAATCGAGGCCTATTTCGGTGCCCGGCTTCACGAAATGGATACCTATCGCTATTCCCGTGGCTTTGACACCCTGCGCTCTTGGATCTGCCTGCCACTGTGCGTGGGCATCGCAGACCGGGCGGTGGGGACTGTGGATGCCATGCTTTCGCAATACCTCTGGACCGAGGAAGGGATGCTCAGCTGTGAACTGTCGGAGGACAACCGGGACAGCACCATTTGGGACCGTTCTACTCTCTATGGCTTCAAAGCCGCCTTCCTGGCGGGGCAGGGGGACCGAATCATGTCGCTGCTGCTGCGGTACTGCCGCAAGCGGCTGCTGTGCGACCGGGTTCCTTATGCGGTGGAGGCCTATCCGGAGGGTGGCAAGCGGCATCTCAGCGGTGAAAGCGCCCTCTTTGTCCGAGTGTTCACCGAGGGCCTGCTGGGAATTCAGCCGGAGGGGCTGGATAGCTTCTCTTTTGTGCCTCGTCTTCCCGAGAAAATGCCCCACATTTACTTATCCGAATTGCACATTGCTGGCGGTTGCTGGCAGTTGCGGGTGGAGCGGGATCACTGGACGGCTCTGCGCTCGGGCGAAGTCGTGGCTACGGGCAATACAGACGGCACGCGGGTGATGCTGCACCAATAATCTCAAAGGAGATATGGTATGCGACGTTTTTTCAGTAAAAACTGGATTGCCGCGCTGGTATCAGCGTCGGTTATGACCCTGACTGCCGCTGTGATGGCAAGACTGCTGCTGCGCCATATCTCCCTGTTTTTGTCTTTCGATCACCAGTTTCGTGCTATTTTTGCGCAGATCCATGACGGGGTGCTGAATAGCCCTGTGGTTCTGATGATGGCGATCGCCTTTCCGGCGGCCTGGGGCTTGCGGAAACTGGGCAAATGCAAACACTGGCGGATACCGGCGGGGATCCTGTGGGTGCTTTTGTGGCTGCTCTTGCTGATTTCTGCCTTGCTGCTGACCCGGGTCAACGGGATTCGGTTTGCAGATGTGCTGGTGTCCCTTTTGGACGTTTTGCAGAAAGGCGGGTTTGACGGACTATGAAAAAGTACTTTTTTGCGGCTATTTTGGTTGCGGTCTGTCTGTTGTGCGGCTGTCAAACCCGGGAAACGAATACGGAACAAGTGTGGTCGGCCGGTTTTGGTCTGGTGACTTTGGAACTACCCACAGACCCGGCACAGCCGTTGTATATTGCCGGCTATCACAGCGGACGGGAGATCACCGGCGTGCTGGACCTACAGCAGGCCCGGGCGCTGTGGTTGGATGACGGCAGCACATCCATGGTGCTGATTGCCGTGGATTGCGTGGGCCTGGACAGTGGCACTGTAACCCGGATCCGGGAGGAACTTTCGGATTTCTGCCGGGACACCGGCTGTGACAGCATCAATGTAGTCTCCACCCACACCCACGCCGGCGTGGATACCCTGGGCCTGTGGGGCCCAGTGGCTATGAATGGAAAAAATGAAGCATTTATGCAGACCCTGATCCGGGGTGCAGCCACGGCGGCAAAAGTGGCTTACGAGGACCGCTCACGGGGAAGCTTGCGCTATGTGACCATGCCGACGGAGGCCTTGCAGGAGGATTCCCGGGATCCCCAGGTCTTCGACAGCGATTTGTATCAGCTGCGGTTTCAGCCGGAGGATCCTGCGAAGCATGGCATCCGCCTGATTTCTTTTGCGGCCCATGCCGAGGCATTGCGGTCAGAAAATACTATGGTATCCCGGGACTATCCCGGTGCGGTCTGCGACATTCTGGCTAAGGAAACCGGCGATGATGTGCTGTATGTTCCCGGTGCTATCGGCGGCCTGATCATGACACCCAGATTGAAGGAGAATCCGGTGGAAAATCTGCAGGTCACTGCCCAACGGATTGCTAACCGTGCCCTGGCTGCGAAGGAAGGGCGGGCGCTGGCACCGCAGATGTCCCTTTCCCGGGTGGAATTTGAAACGGAACTGGACAATACCCTGTTCCAATACTATAAGTTTCTGGGGATCCTGGGCAATCCGGTGCGGCAGACTCTGTTTGGCGAATACCGGCTGACTACGGAGCTGACCCTGATCCGTTTGGGAGACCTTGCGCTACTGCTGCTGCCGGGAGAGGTCTTTCCGGAATTGGTCGGCGGCACAGGGAAGGAAACGGATCCCCCTGCTTTGCAAGATGTGGCTGCCCGATATGGCCTGGAGGATCTGATGGTCATTGGCCTTGCCAACGATGAGATCGGCTATATCTTGCCGCCCAGTGATTTTGTGCTGAATGAGCGCCTTCCTTACCTGTCCGAAGCGGAGGGGGACCACTATGAGGAAACAAACTCTGTGGGTCCGGACTGCGCCTGGGATCTGGTGGAGGCTTTTGAAAAAGCATTGAAAATGGATTAAGCAATGATACATGATAGAAAAAGGTGGGATGGACTTGCAGTATTATCTTGCGATTGACATTGGCGCATCCTCGGGCCGGCACATTGTGGGCTGGAAAGAGGATGGCATCGTACATACGAAGGAAGTTTACCGCTTTCCCAACGGTGTGAAAGAAGAAATGGGGCATCTTGTTTGGGATGTTCAGACTCTTGTGCTGGAAGTGAAGGCGGGTATCGTGGCGGCTATGGCCGCATTTGATAACATCGTCAGCCTGTCCATCGACACCTGGGGTGTGGATTATGTTTTGCTTAAAGGCGATGAAGATGTGCTTCCTTGCTATGCGTACCGGGATAGTCGCACTGAGGCGGTGATTCCGCAGGTGCATGAGAAGGTGCCGTTCTCGGAACTGTATCGCCATACCGGATGCCAGTTCCAGCCCTTTAATACCATCTATCAGCTTTTTGATGAAAAGGTCAATGGGCGATTAGATGGCGTGACGGATATGCTGATGATGCCGGAATACCTGCTGTGGAAGCTCTGCGGTACGAAGGCGCGGGAATATACCAATGCCACTACCATGGGTATGGTCAATGCACAAAGCGGTGAATTTGATATGGACATCGTAGATGCGCTTGAATATCCGAAACACCTGTTTCCGGAACTGAGTCAGCCGGGAACTGTGATCGGTGAATATATGGGTATCCAATGCGTCCTCTGTGCCACCCACGATACCGGTTCTGCTGTGGAAGGTATCCCTATGGAGGGCAATCACCCATATATTTCTTCCGGTACCTGGAGCCTGTTGGGTGTGAAAACCCCGAAACCCATTACCGACGCAAGCAGCGAAAAGGCCAACTATTCCAACGAGGGTGGCGTAGGCTACAACCGCTACCAGAAGAACATCATGGGTATGTGGTTGGTAAATGAGCTGCAGCGGGAACTGTGCCCGGAAAAGCCTTTCCCGGAGATCGTAAAGCTGGCTGAGGAAAGCACTTATGATTTTTTGGTGGATGCCAATGCACCCGCGTTTCTGGCGCCTAAGAGTATGAAAGCAGCTTTCGATGAGGCGGCTGACGGTATGGACAGCATCGGTGATTATTTCCGCTGTGCATATCGTTCTTTGGCATTTTGTTATAAGCAAGCTATTGACGAACTGGAAGCGAACACAGGTTGCACATATGAAAAGCTTTACATCGTTGGCGGGGGTGCGAAGAACACCTTCCTGAACCGCCTGACAGAGGAAGCAACCGGAAAACAAGTCATTGCGTTACCCATTGAGGCCACAGCCCTGGGCAATTTGAAAATACAGATGGAGGGAAATCCATGAGTTACTTAGAAGCAAAAGCGAAGTATGCCGCATTGGGCATCAACACCGATGCAGCCATTGAGAGATTGAAAAATGTTCCCGTTGCTCTGCACTGCTGGCAGGGCGATGATGTCCGCGGTTTTGACACTGACCCCACCAAGCCGCTGACTGGCGGTATTCAGACCACCGGCAACTATCCCGGCAGAGCCAGAACCCCCGAGGAACTGATGGCTGACCTGGATATGGTGCTGAAGCTGTGCCCCGGCACGAAAAAGATGAACCTCCATGCGTCCTACGCCATTTTCGAAGATGGCGACTGGGCAGAGCGTGACAAGCTGGAGCCCAAGCACTTCAAAAAATGGGTGGATTTCTGCAAGGAGCGGGGTTTGGGCTGTGACTTCAACCCCACCTTCTTCTCCCATCCCAAGGCCAATGGAAGTCGGATCGTAGCCATGTCGTTCTGTGAGCCAAGGAGTTGATAGCCCCAGTTGTCTTCCTAAGACCGTTGGCCTCCGACTTATTTCTGCAAGGAGCGGGGTTTGGGCTGTGACTTCAACCCCACCTTCTTCTCCCATCCCAAGGCCAATGG
>JAZNHQ010000041.1:0-4531 GCA_045577035.1 Faecousia sp.
CCGGTCAGGACATTGATGTGCTGGTGACCCAGGGCGGCATTGCGGTGAACCCCAAGAATGTGGAGCTGACCAAGAATCTGAAGGATGCAGGTCTGCCCATCATTGACATCCACGAGCTGAAAGAGAAGACCGAGCGCATTACCGGCAAGCCCAAGGCCATTGCCAAGGGTGACCGTGTAGTGGCAGAGGTCATCAGCCGTAACGGCGGCATTCTGGATAGAATCTACAATGTACCCAACCTGTAAGGAGGAACTATGAGAGTATTAAATGCGGCGGTGATCACCGAGACCGTCAAGCGGCTGTGCGTAGAAGCCAACTGCTATCTGCCCGGTGATATGAAGTCCTGCATTGAGCAGGCACATGCAGAAGAAAAATGGCCCCAGGCTAAGGAAATCCTGGAGCGTATCATTGAAAATTACCACATTGCCGACGAGAAGCACCAGCCTATCTGCCAGGATACGGGCGTTGCCTGCGTATTCTTAAAGATCGGCCAGGATCTGCATATTGAGGGCAATATTGAAGATGCGGTCAACGAGGGCGTTCGCCAGGGTTATACCGAGGGCTATCTGCGTAAATCCGTGGTGCGTGATCCCCTGGATCGAGTGAACACCGGCGACAATACCCCCGCCATGCTCTACTATGAGATCGTTCCCGGCGACAAGCTGGAGATCACCGTTGCCCCCAAGGGCTTCGGCAGCGAGAATATGAGCCAAATCAAAATGCTGCGCCCCTCCGATGGGCTGCAGGGCGTAAAGGATTTCGTAAAGAAGGTGGTGGAAGAGGCTGGCCCCAATCCCTGTCCTCCCATTGTGGTGGGCGTGGGCATCGGCGGCACCTTTGATAAGGCTGCCTATCTGGCTAAGAAAGCCCTCATGCGCAGCGTGGATGTGTGCAACGAAAAGCCCTTCTATGCCCAGCTGGAACAGGAGCTGCTGGAAGAAATCAATGCCCTTGGCATTGGCCCTCAGGGCTTCGGCGGCAAGACCACAGCCCTGGCTGTGAACATCGAGGAATATCCCACCCACATTGCGGGTCTGCCTGTGGCGGTCAATATCAACTGCCATGTGACCCGGCATAAGACGGAGGTGCTTTGATATGGCACAGGTAAAGATCACTACGCCCTTGACCCGTGAAAAGGTCGCTAACCTGAAGGCAGGCGACAGCTGTCTGATTTCCGGCGTGATCTACACCGCCCGTGACGCTGCCCATAAGCGGCTGTGCGAGCTGGTGGAGGCAGGCAAGGAAATGCCTTTGGATGTGAAGGACAATATTATCTATTTCGTAGGCCCCACTCCTGCAAAGCCCGGCCAGGCCATCGGCTCTGCAGGTCCTACCACCTCTTACCGTATGGATGCCTACAGCCCGATTCTGATCCGTGAGGGCCTTACCGGCATGATCGGCAAGGGCAAGCGTGGTCCTGAGGTGGTTGCAGCCATGAAGGAGCATGGTGCCGTGTATTTTGGTGCCATCGGCGGCTGTGGCGCACTGCTTTCCAAGTGCATTAAGAAGGCCGAGGTCATTGCCTATGAAGACCTGGGCGCAGAGGCCATACGCCGTTTGGAAGTAGAGGATTTTCCCGCCATTGTCATTATCGACAGCCAGGGCAATAACCTGTACGAAACCGGCCGTGCCGACTATCTGAAAACACTGTAAATTCTAATTTATCGTTCTGTTCAATTGTTACCGTAGGGACGCTCCTCCCGGAGCGTCCGTTGCAAATACCATCGGTATTTGCGGACACCCGAGGACGGGTGTCCCTACAATGATGTAAGGTAAATTGAAATTTGAAGGGAGAAAAACATGTTTGACTATGTAAAATATGCCCAGGAGCTGCGCCATGAGCTCCATCAGATCCCGGAGATCGGTTTTGACCTGCCTAAGACTTTGGCAGTAGTACGCCGTGAACTGGATGCCATGGGTGTTTCTTATGCGGAAAAGTATGGCAAGAGCAGCATTGTGGCAACCATCAACGAGGGCAAGCCCTTTACCATCGGCCTGCGTGCGGATATGGACGCTCTGCCGGTGACCGAGGAAAGCAATAACCCTTATCCTTCCACCCACGAGGGTCAGATGCACGCCTGTGGTCACGATGTCCATACCTCTCAGATGCTGGCGGTGACCCGGAAGCTGAACGATATGCGTGACTCTATCCGCTGCCGTTTGAAGATCCTGTTCACCCCTGCTGAGGAGTACATTACCCCCGGCTGTAAGCTGATGGTGGAAGACGGCGTTATGGACGATATCGACTGTGTCATCGCCTGCCATGTGAAGTCCGGTTTGCATATCGGCAAGATCGGCATTGCCGTGGGCGGTATGAACGCAAACTCTATGGGCATTGTGGCGGAATTCTTCGGAAAGTCTGCCCATGCCAATTCTCAGGAAAAGGGCGTTGATGCCATTCGTATGGCAGTGCAGGCATACATGGGTCTGCAGACCCTGGTATCCCGGGAAGCACCCTCTAGGGAGCCCTGTCTGCTGAATGTGGGTGCGTTTAATGCAGGTCACACCAATAATGTGATTTGCGATTATGCCAAGCTGTTTATTTCCTCCCGTACCTGGTCTGATGAGCTGACTGCTACCATGGAACGCCGTATCCGGGAGGTCTGCGAAGCCACAGCAGCTATGTGCGGTGGCAGTGCCAAGGTCACCGTGACCAAGCTGCTGCCCTATGTGGACAACCACCCTGTCATGTGTGAAAAAATGCGCCAGGTGGGTATCAAGCTGCTGGGCGAGGAAAATGTGGGCGTTACAGAGCGTAGCATGGGCGGAGAGGACTTCTCCTTCCTGAGCCGTGTAAAGCCCGGTGTGCTGTTCCAGTTGGGCATTGCCAACGATACCAACTCCGATACCCACGCCCCCCTGCATAATGGCTGCTTTGATGCAGACGAGCGTTGCTTCGAGACCGGTATTGAGATGTTTGTGAATTTCGTGCTGGACAACCAGGACGGCATCCAGTTCTAAGGAGGATTTAATTATGAAATTTGCTGCAGTTGGCGATATGCTCATTCAGCGCAGATTGCCCGAAACCTACGAAGGCTTTGAGGAAATTCAGAATTGGATCGGCCAGGCTGACGCAAAATACTTTAACCTGGAAACCACCATCCACCGGGAGGGCGAATGCTATGGCAATGTGTTCCATGGCGGTTCCTACCTGCGTGCAAACCCTGAGATTCTGGACGATTGCAAGCGGTTTGGCTTTAATATGACCAGTTGGTGCAACAACCATGCCCTGGACTTCGCCCTGGATGGTGTGGTCAAGACCTGGGACAATGTGGAGGCCAGCGGCCTGGTGCATGCCGGTGCCGGTAAGAACCTGGATCAAGCGGCTGCACCTGCCTATTTGGATACCAAGAATGGCCGTGTGGCGCTCATTGGCTTTACCTCCTCCGTCAACAGCTTTTTTGACGATATGGGCATTGCCGGTCAGCAGTCCCGCCGTGTACCCGGCCGTCCCGGTGTGAACCAGCTGCGCTTTAAGACAACTCTGGTGGTCACCCAGGAGGAGATGGATTTCATTCAGCGAATTGCCCACGATACCAATGTCAATGCCGGTGAGGACATCGCCCGTGCCGAGGGCTACAGAGATCCTATGCCCGAGGGCAATTTCAAGCTGGGCAAGCATGTGTTCTTCAAGGTGGGCGAGACTACCCATAAGGAGACCAGCTGTAATCCCAGGGACTTGGCAAGATTGGACAAGGCCATTTTCGAGGCCAAGCTGTTCTCTGATCAGATCATCGTGGGTATCCACTCCCATCAGCTGGACGGCGCTTCCAAGGAGTGCATCTCCCAGTTTATCCAGGAGTTTGCCCACCGTGCCATTGACCAGGGCGCAGACGCGGTCATCGGTCACGGCCCCCATCTGCTGCGGCCTATGGAGATCTACAAGGGCAAGCCGATTTTCTATTCTCTGGGTGATTTCGTTCTGCAGAACGAGAACATTCCCTTTATGCCTGAGGATTATTATACCGAAAAGGGTATGACCTCCGATGCCACCATGCATGAGGTTTTTGCTAAGCGTTCCAATAACTTTACCCGTGGCCTGCAGACCGACAAGAAGATGTTTGAGTCTGTGATTCCCCGCTGGGAGATCCAGGACGGCAAATTGGTGAAGCTGGAGCTGCTGGCCATTGAGCTGGGCTTCGGCAAGGGCAGAGCCCAGGGCGGTCTGCCTGCACCTGCCAAGGACAGCAGCATTTTGGAGCGTTACGCCAAAATGTGTGAGCCCTATGGCGTAAAAATGCAAATCAACGGCAATGTTGCCACAGTAATTTTATAAATTCCAATTTATTGTACTCAAGGCTCCCCTTGTAGGGGAGCTGTCGCGAAGCGACTGAGGGGTGTAAAAGCCAACGTTTATGCGGTTTTCGACAACACCCCTCCGCCCCTCCGGGCCACCTCCCCTGCAGTAAACGCTGATTAATTCTACCACCCTAAGGCTATTTATGGTATAATAGAGAAAAGGGGTGTTTTAAATGGAAAAACAGCAGAATTTTACGGATATTGAGTATACCAATCGTCGGCGTACTACAAA
>JAZNHQ010000042.1:0-2216 GCA_045577035.1 Faecousia sp.
AGAAATGTCCCTGATGCCCTACTTTGCCAAGGCTGCACAGCAGGCCGGCAGCAAGGTGATCCGCACCAGCAGCGTCCGGGATGTGATTGCCATCAAGGAAAAGACCGGTATGCCCGTAATCGGCCTGATCAAGCGCAACTACGAGGGCTTTGATTCCTACATTACCCCCACCATGCGGGAGATCGACGAACTGGTGGAAGCCGATTCCGATGTCATCGCTCTGGACTGCACCTACATGAAGCGGGGCGACGGCAAGACCATCAACGAGTTCCTGAAGGAGATCCGGGAAAAGTATCCCGATATCGTCCTGATGGCCGATATCTCCACCTATGAAGAGGGTATCAACGCTTGGAAGTGCGGTGTCAACATGGTCGGTACCACCATGAGCGGCTATACTCCCCACTCCGTTAAGACCGAAGGCCCCAACTACGAGCTGGTGGAAAAGCTGGTGGAGGCTCTGCCTATCCCCGTCATTGCCGAGGGCCGAGTCCACTATCCCGACCAGGCAAAGAAGATGCTGGAGCTGGGTGCCCACGCTGTCGTGGTCGGCGGTGCCATCACCCGTCCTCTGGAGATCGCCCAGCGGTTCTATAAGGCCATCGAAAAGTAAGAGGATCTGCCATGATTTACGATGCCATCCAAAATGCTGCCCTGTATAAGGGTATGAATCCCAACCTGGATACCGCAATCGATTTCATCCTGACCCATGATCTGGAAGCACTGCCTCTGGGCAGAACCGAGATCGACGGCACCAATGTATTTCTGAACAAAATGGAAGCCAAAACCGCTCCCGCCAGTGAAAAGCTTTTTGAAATGCATCGGATCTATATGGACATTCAGATCGATATCCATGGCAGTGAGTGCATTGAAACCGGTGAAATCCGCGGGTTTGCGTGCCCCGATTTTTCTGCAGAGAAGGACGTGGGCTTCGGTGACTGCGAGACCGTGGCTTCCTGCGTGCTGACTCCCGGCAGCTTCACGGTCTGCATGGCTGGGGAACCCCACAAACCCGGCATCACCGCCGGTGAAGACCCCAATCTGGTCAAGTGCGTTCTGAAGGTTCGCGCATAAGGAGGAACATATGAAGGTACTGGTTTTTGATGTGGGCGGAACCTCCATCAAGCACGGCATCTGCATCGACAATGTGCTGACAGAGGTCCAGGAAACTCCCACCAACGCGAAAAAGGGTGGCCGTCATATTATGGACACCCTGGTATCCCTGATTCGCCAGCAGGAAGGCTACGATGCCATCGGCATCAGTACCGCCGGTCAGGTCAATGCGGACAAGGGTTATATCATTTACGCAAACGAAAACATCCCCAATTATACCGGCATTCAGATCCGGGAAGAGCTGGAGCAGGAGTTTCATGTTCCCGTCATGGTAGAAAACGATGTGAATTCCGCCGCCCTGGGCGAAGCCGTTTACGGTGCCGGAAGAGAGTATGCGGATTTCCTGTGCCTGACTTACGGCACCGGCGTTGGCGGTGCCATCGTCCAGAACAAAGAGGTTTTCCACGGTTCCAGTTTCTCCGCTGCGGAATTTGGTGCCATCGTGACCCACGCAGAAGAACGGATCAACAGTACCGGCTTCTTTGACGGCTGCTATGAGCGGTATGCCTCCACCACCGCCCTGGTAAAGATGGCCATGGCCTACGATCCGGAGTTGGATAACGGCAGAAAAATCTTTGCCCGGTTGGAGGATCCCAAGGTGCTGGACATTCTGGACCGCTGGGTGGACGAGATCATGCTGGGCCTGTCTTCCCTGACCCACATTTTCAATCCCTCCTGCATCATTCTGGGCGGCGGCATTATGGTTCAGCCTCTGATTCTGGAGAAGATCCGGCAGAAGGTCAGCAAATACATCATGCCGAGTTTTTCCCATGTTGCAATCAAGCCCGCGGAGCTGGGTAACAGCGCCGGTCTCCTGGGTGCCAATTATCTGGCAGTTCAGTATGTGTGCTCCAGAAAAGCCCAATAACGACAAATCCCCTTCTGCAGACAACGCTGCAGAAGGGGATTTCTTTGCGTGCAAAAAATAAACAGGGCAGTATAATCCTTTCAGGTTTACAAATAATAGCATCGTAATTTGTAAATTAAGAGGAGAGAAGATATATGAAAGCTACAGGCATTGTACGCCGTGTCGATGATCTCGGCAGAATCGTCATTCCCAAAGAAATCCGCCGTACCCTCCGCATCCGTGAGGGTGACCCTTTACA
>JAZNHQ010000043.1:0-6820 GCA_045577035.1 Faecousia sp.
AGGCACCTCTCAGCATGAAGTTTTTGGTTGATTTTTGGCGCAGATGACGCCGCCTTGCTGGCGCAAGGCAAGGAAGATAAGGCAAAAAGCAGCAAAAAGAGCCGCTGAGAGGCTGTTTGGGTTCGAGTCCTCTCAGCCTAAAAACCGATGGCCGGGCAGAAACGACCGATGGGTGTTTTTTTCCACATTTTTGCCGAATATATGCTATGATAAGGGCAATGGAGGTGAGCAGATGGAATTTAAGTTGATCATTGATCCCCAAGCGGAAGAATCCGTGGTCGTCACCCTGCACCGCAGCTGTGGACTGGCTGACCAAATCCAGCAACTGGTCATGGAGTATTCGGGAAACGACCAGCTTCCCGCCTTCACAGAGGACGAAATGAAGCTTCTGTGTATTCGGGATATTGAGTGCATTACGGTTCTGGACGGCAAAACCTACGCCATCGACAAAAATAATTGCCGTTACCGGCTGAAGCAGCGGCTATATGAACTGGAAGCACAGCTGCCGGCGTCCTTTATACGAATCAACAAAAGCACCCTGGCCAACGAGAACCGGCTGGAACGGTTTACCACTTCCTTCAGCGGCGCAGTGGATGCTATTTTTCAATGCGGTTATCGGGAATATGTTTCCAGGCGGTGCTTTTCCCAAATCAAGCGGAGGTATCAGAAATGAAAAAACACATTTTGGGATTCTTGCGCAGAGGTCTGCTGGCAGCCGCCGGAGGGCCTGTTGTGTTGGCGATCATCTACGGCATTTTGGGCGCAAACGGCACCATAAGCAGTCTCTCCCCCCAGGAGGTCTGCAAAGGGATCCTCACCATAACACTGATGGCGTTTATCGCAGCGGGCAGCAATGAGATCTATCAGGTGGAGCGGCTTGCACTGCCCTTTGCCATTGGCATCCACGCCTTGGCGCTGTACACAGACTATATCCTGGTCTATTTGGTCAACGGTTGGATCAAAAATCAGCTCATACCCATATTGGTCTTTACCTGCATTTTTATTGGCGGCTTCTGTGTGGTATGGCTTGCGATTCTTCTCATCACCAAGCACAGCACTTCCCATATTAACAAAAAGTTGCATACCCGGGATAGTTGAACTATCCCCGGTTATATGATATAATGGTCGTATCTTTCATAAGGAGAACGATCCTATGCTGCAAATTACAAATTTTACCAAATGCTACGGCGACAAGGTGGCTGTTGATAATCTGACCCTGCACATTGCCCCCGGAGAGATCTGCGGCTTTATCGGTCACAACGGCGCCGGTAAAACCACCACGCTGAAAGCCTGCTGCGGCATTTTACAGTTCGAACAAGGCACCATCCATATCGGCGGCAAGTCCATTGCGGACGAGCCCCTGGCCTGCAAGCAGCAGCTGGCGTATGTGCCGGACAACCCAGATCTTTATGAATTCTTAACGGGTATGAAATATCTGCACTTTGTGGCGGATATTTACGGAGTATCCAAGGCTGACCGGGAGGCGCGGATCGCCCATTTCGGACAGATCCTGGGCATGACCGACGACCTGGCGCTGCCCATTCATGAATGCTCCCACGGCATGAAGCAGAAGATCGCATTGATCGCCGCTTTGATCCATGCTCCCAAGCTAATCCTCATGGACGAGCCTTTTGTGGGGCTTGACCCCATCGCTTCCCATCAGCTGAAAAATGTGATGGCAGAGCATTGCCGGCAGGGCGGTTCTATTCTTTTCTCCACCCATGTGCTGGAGGTTGCGGAGAAGCTTTGCCATAAGGTGGCCATTATTTCCGGCGGCAAGCTGGTAGCCAACGGCACCATGGAAGAGGTCAAGGGACAGGATTCCCTGGAGCAGGTGTTCCTGGAATTGGAGGATAAGGTATGATCCGCCACTTACTCGCTCTGCGATTCCGCTCCATGATGGCTGCCGGTGTCAGTGTGGCAAGCAAAAAGAAGAAAAGCAAACGCTCACCGGGCATGCTGATTCTGATGGCCGTGCTGTACATTTATGTGCTGGCCGTCATGGGCGGCGCCATGTATTTTCTGTTTGATTCTTTGGTGACCCCTTACCATATGCTGGGGCTGGACTGGCTGTATTTTGCCATGGCGGGAACCATCGCCCTGGGACTGGCCTTGATCGGCAGTGTGTTTACGACCCAAAGCCAGCTATACGATGCCAAGGATAACGCTTTGCTGCTGTCCATGCCCATCCCGCCTAAGTGGATTCTGCTCAGCCGCATCATTCCCCTGCTCAGTTTGAATCTGCTGTTTTGCGCTCTGGTCATGCTGCCTGCCATGGTAGTCTACGCCATCTCGGTGGAGTTTTCCCTGGTAGGCATTGCCCTGCAGCTGCTGGGTATGGTGCTGATCTGCATTTTGGCGCAGGCACTGGCCTGTTTCCTGGGCTGGCTGCTCCATTTGCTGCTGCGGAAAATGAATAAATCCTTCGGCTCTATGCTGTTTATGGTGGTTTTCATGGCCATCTATTTCGGTGTCTATTCCCAGGCCGGTTCTATACTGCGATCCATGGCCGCCAACGGTCAGCAAATCGCCGACGCCCTGGAAAGCTGGGCATGGCCCCTGTACGCCCTGGGTATGGGCTGTACCGGATCGAAGCTGATGCTGATTTTTATGGCCATCTCTTTGGGGCTGTTTGCACTGGTCTATTGGATTTTGTCCATGACCTTCCTGCGTACTGCCACCGCGGCTTCCAAGCGCAGCCGCCGCAAGCTGTCCACCGTTCATAAGATCCGCACGCCCTTGCAGGCCGTGAGCGCAAAGGAACTGCGCAAATTCCTGAACACCCCTGTTTATTTGACCAACATGGGTATGGGGCTGATCCTCACAGTCGCCTTACCGGTGGCAGGTCTGATTTTCCGATCGGATATTATGGAGCTTCTTGCCATACTAAAGGCAGGCATCCCCAATTTTGGCGGATTTGTACCGGTGATCATTTGCGCTATCCTTTCCTTCACTGTGTCCACAGCCTGCATCTCCACGCCCTCCGTTTCCCTGGAAGGCAAAAACATTTGGATTCTGAAATCCATGCCCATTGCTCCCAAGGACATTCTGCTGGGCAAGCTGCGGCTTCATGTGCTGCTGACCGTTCCGGTCAGTGCCCTCAGCGGCTTTGTGCTGGCGGTTGCTTTTGGCTGTGATTTGGCAGGAATATTGCTGGCAACACTGATCCCCGCACTGCTTTCCTTCCTGTCCGGCGTGCTGGGTATGGTCACCGGTCTGAAATGGGCAAAGCTGGATTATCTGACGGAAGCCTACCCCTGCAAGCAATCCGTATCCGTATTGGTCACCATGTTTGGGCTCATGGGCTTGCCCGTCATCCTGGGCGTTGGATATTACTTTTTGTTTGATTTCCTTACGCCCACAGCATTTTTGGCTGCCTGCGGCGTGCTTTTGGCGGCGCTGGACTATTGGCTGCTGCACATTATGCTCACCTGGGGCATTCGTAAATGGAATAGCCTGTATTCATGAAAATGGCGGTGCTGAACGCACCGCCATTTATATTATTCGTAGATTTCATCCAGGGCTTCATAAACGGATTCGTCAAAGGGGCCGGGCAAGCCCGCTGCCTCCAATGCAGCCAGGAAGCCCTCGCCTTCCCAATCCTGCTCCGTAATGGTTTGGTAAGCGGCAACGGCGGCCTCCGGATCCTGCTGATACAGGGTGTACAGATTCATGGCCGCAATGGCAGAAACGCCGTAGCTGATATAATACACCGGGCTCTCCACCACGACCATACGCCAATACTGCTGGATATCCGCTGTGTATGTGGAAATGTAGTCCACACCGCCATAGTGGCTGCAGACTTCTTCCATGATGGCATTGCAATCCTCAGCCGTCAGACTGGTGGGATCCTCCACCGCATAGATCCGCTGCTCAAATTCATCCACCAGCACGCAGATCAGAATTACCGCCAGGTCATTGTACATCTTGTAGCTGACCAAAGTATTGTACAGCTCACGATCCATATGCTCTGACAGCACGCTCATAAACAGCCACTCATTGCCCTGGGACTGGGTCTCTGCCAGGTCGTAGGACATTGCGTCCATATCCGCAAATTGGCTGCCGTAGTAATGTCCGATCTCGTGGATCACCGTCAGACAATTGGCATATCCGGGGCCAAAGAAGCAAAAGCTTTGATCCCCCACCACCGTGGTAAATGCGCCGTCGTGGGCATCGGGCAGATCCGTGTAGTAAGAATTTCCTTCCTGGAAAGCATCGGCCATGCCCTCTTTCATCTGCTGGGGCAGGCTTTCCAGATACAAACCCACATAATCCTTGCTGACCCCATCAAAGTCCTTGGTCTCAAACCCGGAAAACTGCATCTGCTCTATAAAGGTCATCTCATCCATGGCTTCTATAAGCAGTTCCAGTGCATCGTCATAGTCGTCAGAAATATACTGGGCCACATACTGCCGCATATCCTCCAGCTGCGCCGGGGCATAATCCCGGTCATAGACCATCTCGAAGGCATATTCATAGTAGTTTTCGTAGCCGTAGATTTGGGCAATACGGTTATTATTGCTCACTTGCTCCAGATATAAGGGGATCATGTCGTCAGAGGCAGGGTCATCCAGAGCCTGGTACTCCACCAAAATCTCCGCATTTCGTTTTTCCAGGGCTGCTACTTCCTCGGAATAGGACAGGAGCATATCCAGCTCCTTCTGTGTCCAATCCTCAAACAGCACTTCTTTTGCAGGGGAATCCGACCGGTACACCCGGCGAATGGACTCAATATAGTCATTGTTTGTATCCGCCAAAATCTCTGTGCAATCCAGGTACCGCTGGCTGGCCTCCTCATTGGACTGATCTGCATAGTAAATGATTTGGGCGATCATGGCTTGATCCTCAAGGTAGTCCAGATAATCCGCCACCTGGGTGGAGATCTCATCGGCCAGATCTAAGTCTGTACCCTCCAGGCAGATCTTCTCGCTTTCCTCCAGCAGAGCATAGAATTCCTCGATGTCCGATTCGGTCAATTCATATTCAAAAGGAATCCGGCTGCTGTCGGGGCGGGACACAATGCGTGGCGTGTCATCATCCTCTGTGGGCGTATTCCAATCATTGTCCACAGTCGGTTTCCAGGAGTCCGGGTCGTCAGACAACATGGAATCCCAGCTTCGATTGGATCTTGAGCAGGCTGCCATGCTGAACCCGAAGCACAGACAAAGAATAAAGCAAAACAGGCGTTTCATAAATCTATCAAACCTTTCATTTGCAAAGCTGTTCAAAGCCCTTCAGCCAGGCCTCCTTGATCAGGAAATGACCTGCCTGGGTGGGGTGAACACCGTCACGAAGCCAGTAATTTGCGGGCGCATTCTCATTGGCTTTGTCAAACATATCCTGCAAGGGCACGAAAACCAGGCCGTATTTCTCCGCAATACGCTTTGCGGCCTGGGCGCGCAAAGGCACTTCTTTTGCGAAAAACTCCGTTCTTTCCTCATGCCCTTCACTAGGCAGGAAGAAAGGCTCCATGATCATAATTTTAAGACCGGGCAATGCCTGCAGCAGCTCCTGGATCAGCAGATCATATACGATCTCGAACTTCTGGGCAGAAACGCCGTTTCCTTTGGTAAATTCGTGCCACACATCGTTGACGCCGATCAGAATACTCATATAGTCCGGTTTCAGCTGGATCATGTCCACACGGGTACGGGCCAACAAATCAACAATTCGATTACCGGAAATACCACGGTTGTGAAAAATATACTTATAAGGCTCTGTTACGCCCAATTCGCCCATAACCATGGTGGCATAACCGCCGCCTGTATGGGCATGATTATCCCGATTGCGGTAGCAATCCGTAATGGAATCACCCTGAAACAGAATCACTTTTTCCATAATTCTACCTCCTGTAATCTAGTAATTACATTATAGTATAAAAGCATAAAAAGTCAAACATATCAGAATGTGCGCTGTCATTCTGAGGAGCAAGGCGACGAAGAATCTACGCATCTCGTTGACACTTCAGGTCGACTTGCTGCGAAGATCCTTCGACGCGCTCCGCTTGCTCAGGATGACAGCGTTTCTTGTTGACTGACATTGGCATCGAATACTGTCGAAAAGTGTCGAAAAACTCAACAGGGAATCCTCTTGTAATTTATAAAGTTATATGGTATCATAATGCTGCGACACAACTTTATACTAATACCCTTAATGGCGTGTTCTTTTTACCATTGGTAAAAGCACATGCCCGTTTTTCGCATGCCATTTGGGGTGTAGAAAAGTTGTGTCGCAGCAATCTGGGCTGTGTTTTTCGGTGCGCAGCCTCGGCTGCGCACTTTTTATTTTTCGGAAGTGATCGTATGAATCCACAAGAGCGTAAAAAAGTAAACGCAGTAATATGGGCAATGTCTGAGTATTGGGGCATGTCGGTTTTGGAAATAGAGCAAATGATTCAAGAAAAAAATTGATAAAACCTGGAAAATCGCCATGCTGGAACCAGACCGAAAAGTTCTTTTAGATAAATACTTTCCTGATGGAAAACCCACACCGCAGGAATACATTCTCCGATTAGGTCATGCCCACGAAACAGAAGAAGATGTCCCATTTCTGCTCGTGAACTAATTTATCAAATTCCATTTTAATGTGCTACGCAGTTAGTTTGTCGCAGCGAAAGCCTTCCCTCTCGAGCAATGCTGTCAACTTAAGAAATTCTGTCATTCCGAGACCAGTTCGCAAACTGGTCGTGGGAATCTCCGGCGTAAGATTTTGCACTGGAGATCGCCACACCAGTGTGAGCACTGGTTCGCGATGACACTTAAGTTGACAGCATTGCCCTCTCGAGGGAAGGTGTCACCAGTGCGCACACTGGTGACGGATG
>JAZNHQ010000044.1:0-12001 GCA_045577035.1 Faecousia sp.
CAGGAGTTGATACCCAGGTACAGAGGCGCGCCTGTCTGGATGGAGGCGTTGATCACATTGTTGAGCCACTGCTCTGTGATAGCCTTGCCCCACTGGAGATACTGGATCTCCCAGCACAGGCCCACATTATACATATCGTTACACCGGTAGCTCTCTACCAGATTCTTCAGATATTCATAGTTCAGGTTTTTGGGCTGCTCATTGAGCATCAGCACAACATCCATTTTCTTGCTGATCCCCTGTTTTTCCGCAACGACCTCAGGATTGCTGATGGCCCAGACCCGGCGGAACCGGACCTCATTGTCCGATTTGTTCACCAAGCGGATGGTCAGCTTGCTGCTGTCTCCCACCACATCGGCAGGCACATCGAAATAGGCATGGTTGGGACCGTCGGAATTGGGCGCATAGGTGCGGCCAAAAACCTCCACGCCGTTGACATACACACAATAGGCAATGGCTCCATCATTTCTGAGGTGGATCTCCTCAATGTCGATCATGGCCATGGTGTTGGGTGTGACACCTTCGATGGTAAAGGTCATCTCGGACTCATAGCCCTTCAGCGTCCGAGCCGTATAGCTGCCATCGTTATCGCCCACCAGGACGGAGACAGTCTTGATCTCGGAGGTACCCAATACTGTCAGATCCGCAGGCTCCGCAGTTTCCACACCGATGATGGGCGAATTGCCGAAGCAGACCATAGCCACCGGTGTTTCCAGTACCATAGGCGTCTCATTTCCTCCTTGTGTGGTAGGATTATCATTTACTTTGCATCCGTCAAACAACATTAAAACCAACATAACGATCAACAATAACGAAATCATTCGTCTCATGTCGCGGCACTCCTCTCAATATCAAAATGCGTCCCAAGTTTTTGTTTTCACTATTGACATCAGAAAAAACGCGGGATATACTTAGGATGTCGAGCAACAGAATATAAATGAAATAACCAATTTTTCCATGTTCAAGCTTGCCTTTATTTTACAACATTGACAATACCGCCGCAATACTCATACATTGCGGGTTTATATGCAAATGTGACTTTCGGGAGGCCCCATGCTTACCAAACCCACCACTTTCAGTTTTATCCCCCAAAATTTCCATAATGAACATCTGTGTTTATGCCACAGCGGCACGGATACCTGCCGGCCCGGTGTATCCATCGGGCCGGTGATGCGAAACGCCTACCTGATCCACTACATTACCGCCGGCAAGGGAACTTACAATGTAGATAACCGCCAGTACCACCTGGGCCCGGGAGATGCCTTTCTGATCCGCCCGAACGAGACGGTACTCTACACTGCCGATACAGAGGATCCCTGGCGCTACAGCTTTATTGCATTCAACGGCAAGGCGGTACCACAATATCTGGCACGCACGGGTTTTGCCAAAAGCGAAGTGGTCCACATCGCCGACGAACGGATCAACGAGTTATTTTGTGAGACCACAGACATGCTTCCCGTATATCAGCGTAATCCGGATCTTTATGGACTGGTACAGCTCACAAAGATCCTTTTGTTCTTCGCCGAGCACTTCGATAACAAGCAGGCGGATAAAAGTATGCCGATCCGTGCGGATATCCAGCAGGTGCTGGAATATATTGCCTTTCATTATTCCGAGCCTATTACCGTTATGGATATGTCCAAGCTGGTCGCCCTGGAACGCAGCTACTTTTGCCGAACATTTAAAAATGCCATCGGCATCTCTCCGAAAGACTATCTGACCAAATTCCGCTTGGATAAGGCCAGATATTATCTGACAGAAACCTCGCTTCCCATCGGTAAAATATCTGAGTATGTGGGCTTCCAGTCTTATGCCTCCTTCTCCAGGCTGTTTATCGCCCAATACCAACAATCCCCTAGCCAATACCGCAAGGCTTTCCTGAAAGAAGAATCCGATGCTCCGTGCCTCGGTTCCCATTGATTTACACAAAGGGAGTGATTGATATGTTTGACAAAGCACGTCCAGTTTGGCTCAAAGATCAGGAGGACGAAGTAAACCTGACCCTGCAATTTAAGGCCCTGTGCCCATCTTTGGCAGATGCCCAGATCCGCATCGCCACCTCAGGACTCTATAACCTGTGGATCAATGGCATTTTCGTCAGCTATGGTCCTGCCCGGGCCGGTAAGGATCACTTCCGCCAGGATCGCATCGCCATTTCCCAATGGCTAACCCAGGCGGAAAACACCGTTGTTGTGGAGGTTTGCGGCTGCAATGCTTACAGCTACGAGCTTCAAAAGCAGCCTTCCTTCCTGCAATGCGAGATCGTCAGCGGCGAAAATGTCATCGCCTGGACCGGCCGGGACTTCCCCGCCCGGGTCCATCCCTTCCGCCGCCGCAAAACCCAGCGCTACAGCTTCCAACGGGTGCTGACGGAATCCTACCACATTACCTGCCACGATACCTTCCTCACCGATTCGCTGCCGGGTGCCGAGATCCCGGTCCCCACAGCTGCCAAGACCATCATCCCCCGGCATGCACCCTATGCTTTGTATGAAGTAGCTCCGGCAACCCCGATTTTTTCCGGTGATCTTCTCCCCATCGTTCCCGAGGAGCTGCGCCAGGACCGTTCCTGGCTCTATGTCAGTGATGATGTGCGAACCGGCTTCCCGATCCCGGAACTGGAGGTATACCCCACCGCCGAGTGCCAGCACTTCCGCTATATTCCCGTGGATACCTGCCGTGGCGGCGAGCTGAATGCGGACTCCTACACCGCTTACCGCCTTCCCCACAATATGACAGGCATGCTCCGCTTCACCGTCACCTGCCCCCAGGCAATAACCCTTTATATCCAGTTCGACGAAGTGCTGACGGACGGTGCCATCGACTACCTGCGCATGGAATGTGCCAATGCCCTGCGTTATGATCTGTGCCCCGGCACCCACACACTGCAGACCTTCACCGTATATACTATGCAGTATCTGCAGTGCACAGCCATCGGCGGCAGCTGCCGCATTGAAAATCTGGAAATGGTGCAGTATCAACATCCGCCGGTATATCCCACCTTCTGCCCCAGCAATCCCACGGTCCAAAAGATCACCGATGCCGCCATCGAGACCTTCCGGCAGAATGCCGTGGATATTTTCACGGATTGCCCCTCCCGGGAGCGGGCAGGCTGGCTGTGTGACAGTTTCTTCACCGGGCGTGTGGAATATTTGCTGACAGGCAGCAGCCCCATAGAGACCAGCTTCCTGGAAAACTTCCTCCACGAGGAGCAGTACCCCGGCCTGCCGGAGGGCATGTTCCCCATGTGTTATCCGGCTGACCATCGGGACACGGTTTTCATTCCCCAGTGGGCCATGTGGCTGGTGGTGCAACTGCGGGAGTACCGGGACCGTAGCAAAAACGAGGATCTGATCCGCCGCTATCAGCACCGTGTCGAGAAGTTGCTACACTATTTCAGCGGATTTGAGAACGAAGACGGTCTTTTGGAGGACCTGCCCAGCTGGAACTTCGTGGAATGGTCCATGGCAAATCAGCTGACAAAAAATGTCAACTATCCCACCAATATGCTCTACAGCGCTGCCCTGCGGGCCGCCGCCGCGCTTTACGGTGACGCTTCGCTGAACGCCAAGGCCGATGCCATTCTGGAAACCATCCGGCACCAAAGCTTCGACGGCCAGTTCTTCGTGGACAACGCCCTGCGCCGGGACGGCGTGCTGGTGCCCTCCGGTGAGCGCACCGAGGTTTGCCAGTATTACGCTTTCTTCTTCGGAGCCGCCACCCCGGAAAGCCATCCCGAACTGCTGCGGATCCTGGTGGAGGAGTTCGGCCCGGACCGGGCATCCACCGGCAAATGGCCCCAGATCCATCCGGCCAATGCCTTCATCGGCAATTATCTGCGGCTGGACATTCTGATGCAGTTGGGCTACCGGGATACCGTCCGAAAAAACATTGAGGGTTACTTCCTGTACATGGCAGAAAGGACCGGCACCCTTTGGGAAAACATCAGCTCCACTGCTAGCTGCAACCACGGCTTCGCCAGCTATGTCCTCTACTGGCTGGATCAGCTGGAAAACAGCCGTCCATCCTGATATGACGAAAAAAGAACCATCGGCACTGCACGCCGATGGTTCTTTTGATTTTAGCATTTTACAAGTTTGGCCCGGTAGACCCGGCAATCGCATGCTTCCACCCGCGTCATAAATTTATCATCCACGGTGTAACAGACCTCTCCGGTCCACAGATCCTTCAGCTCCAGCTTCCGGCCACTGGACCGAGGCAGTGCCAGATCGGGCAGGGTGAAATACATGCTCCGGGCATCCTCGCTGAAATTGAACATACCAATGGCGATGTCTCCATCTTCCAGCACCTTCGCCCAGACAAAACTGTTTTCCACATCGCCCCACTGGAAGTTGAAACTGCCGCCCACAGAGAAGGGTTGACGGTAGCCTCGGTCCTGATTGATGGCGATCAGGTCCTTGTTCATCAGGATCCGGGCAGTCTCCGGTGCCATAGACCGGATGTCGCAACCGATCATCAAGGGCGATCCCATAAATGCCCACAGGGAGAAATGGGTCTTATACTGTGTATCAGTACAACCGGCAAAGCCTACATTGCCCTCGCCGCGCATACCCACCACCAACATATCCATATCGTTGAAGCAGCCCAGCCCGTTATAGGGCAGCAGCAGCTTCTGCTGCAGCGCCAGCTTACAAATAGATTCCCAGGTATCCCAGATATCTACCGTAGAGCGCCAGCAATGGGCGCCGGTAGTCTTGATCCATTTGTAGGTCTCTTCCGCACCCCAAGAGCAGGCGGAGAACACAATATCCCTGCCGCTGTTGGCCAGGGCCAGAGCCATGCGCTGATACAGCTGCGCGCCCTGTTCGTTCTGGGGCTTGTAGCAGTAATCGTATTTCAGGAAGTCCACACACCAGGAGGCAAAGGTCTCAGCATCTTCAAATTCGTAGCCGTTGCTGCCGGGATAACCACCGCAAGTCATAGTGCCTGCGCAGGAATAGATGCCCAGCTTTAATCCCATGGCGTGCAGATCGTCCACCAGCGCCTTGATACCCCGGGGGAATTTCTCCGGATTTGCCACCAATCTACCGTTTTCATCTCGCTGGGGCATCTGCCAGCCGTCATCCAGCACCAAATATTCATAGCCGGCATCCCGCAGGCCAGAGGAGATCATAATCTTGGCAGATTCCAGCACCAGTTCTTCATTGATATCGAAACCAAAGGTATTCCATGTGTTCCAGCCAAGCGGCGGTGTAAGTACGACCATAATATTACAGACCCCTTTTCTATAAAATAGTGGTTGCTATGTGTATATTAGCAAATTTTTTTAGAATATTCAAGGTATTTTTGTGCAGAAATATCAAAAATAAGTATTTTTATGACAATTGTGTTTTAGACCTTCCATAGAAAGCACTTGAAAACAATGGATGAAACTGTTATACTACAGTAAGTAACAGCCTTTCAAAGGGAGGATCCCCATGGACAACTGCCTCAAATGCGCCAAAAAACTCAGCACCAACGAGATCGGTATTTCCTTGCGGTTGCTGGGCCGCGATGGAAGCAGGATCCTCTGCCGGGAGTGCCTGGCTCAGGAGCTGAAGGTCGATCCGGCACTCATCGACCGGAAGATCGAGCAATTCAAGCGGATGGGGTGCCCGCTGTTCGTCTAATCACAATACAAAAACAGCCTGTTCTGAAGCGTATGCTGCGGAGCGGGCTGTTTTTTGCCCGCAATCAAATCCCCGGTGTGTTGGAATAAAAAACCATCCAGCTACCTGCTGCAGATGCATCCAGCTCCACCACCGTCAAGCCATTTTCCACTTTGTAGGGATAGGCCGCCACGGGACGCAGCATATAGTTTTCGCATAGTGCCAGCTCCATTCCGGTGGCATCGAAAGGAAGCGTCAGTCTTCCTGCCTTGTTACATTTGAGCAGATATGCGCTGCGGCAGTCATCATCCAGCAGCCGTCCGTCCACCTTTCCCCAGACCAGGTCTGCCGGAGACTGGGTAAACCGATAGTCTTTCCCGTCAACGCAGATACCGCAGGTATTTCTCGCTGCAAAGCCCTGTAATCCCGCTTCGGAATCATAGCGATAGCTCACAATGCCCTCACATTGACAGGTGATCCGGTGTCCGCAAATTTCCGCCTGCTGCAGGTCGATGTTATGGGGCGGAAGCGTCACATCCTGCATAAAGGCATCGTCTTTTTCCTCATCCCGGTAGAATCCCCAGGGCCACCCCATTTCCCGGAATGTGCGGAAATGATTGCAAAGGCTGATGGTCCCGTTGGGGAAGCGGTTATAAAGATAGCGTTGTTCAGCAGGCCGGGAAGATGCTTCAGGGCCCATTTCTTCGTAGAAACCCAACTCCCGCAGCACCGAGAACAGCGTGTTCACATCTTCTCCTGTGGAGCAGGATTGGTCATCCCGGACCCGGAATCCCAAATAGACCGCCTTCCCGCCACCCGGATATTCCTTTACAGTACCCACGACCTGTTCTGCCAACATTGCCGCAACCGCAGCATCTGCCGCTTTCACAGGATATATGTGATCCGGGAATAGGTCAGTCAGGATTGTCATCTCCCCAACGGTCTCCAGGCCGCCGAAGTGGACTTTCCCTCCCCCGGCCGGAATGCCAAATTTGTCAAAGCAGAGCCGGTCAATACCGAAAATGTCACGCCACAGGCCAGCCGCCTCCATCCGAAGCGCAGGCATGCTGCACCAGATGACCTTTCCGCCCTTCTTGACATATCTGTGGATCAACGACAGCGCCTCGGCCGACATCAATGGCGAGAAAAACACCACCAGCCCCCGGTAAGATCTGCCCTTGACCTGCAGCAGCGGCGAATCCGGTTCCCGGGCATATTCCAGCAGCTTTCCTTCCGTGATGTAATCCGCATAGCCGTACTGGACCATCCAGTTACCAAACCGCTCTTCCAGATAATTCAAATCCATGGGACACACCGCAAGCACATCGGAAATTCTGGCAGTGCAACCCTGAAGCAGATTATGGCCGGGCTCATAGCTCTTACAGTATCCGGTATAGTGACCGTAGGTCTGCCCTACTTCCACCAGCCGCTCTTTCACCTGATCCGGTGCGCCCCAGATGCAGTAGTAGGCAAATTCTGCCGGATTCAAAACCGCCAAACCGGAGGTAAAGGCAGCGCCATAGTAATTCCGATCCAGGAATCCCCCTTCCGGTATATCGGTTCCCACCGCCCAAAAGTAGTCATTCCACCGGAAATGGTCATTGCAGGCAGAGATATTTTCCCGCTGAGCGGCAGACCAGGCAAAGGCATCGGTATAGTCGTAACGGGAGATCTCCTCCCCTGCCTTGGTGGCTTTGAAAGAATCCGTGGTGGGGGATTCCTGCCAGGTGGAATGGCCGGTGGCCTGCATTTTATGGCCGAACAGTTCCTGGGCATATTCCTTTGTGCGGGTGCAAAGCTCCACAACTCTGTGGTGCAGCAAGGCAAAATACTGTTTGCGGAACAAGAAGGTTCTGACAATCTCTTTCCTTGTCTTTCCGAACACATGCTGCGCCGGCAGTTTTCCCTCTTCACCCCCCAGAAAATCATGGTGCATATAGGTAAAATACACCAGATACTTTGCAAAATCCCGGTATTGCGTCCCAAAAAGATCGGCATAGGCCCTGGCCATGGAGTCCGTCATATAGCGTGTCGTGACTTCCGTTTCTGCCCAATGCTCTCTGGTGTCCCAGTCGAACTGGATATGCATCTCATCTGAGTAGATGCCCTCATAGGTGATTCCGGCCTGTTTGTGCAGATCCAGGATCGACTTCATATAGGCCAGTGCATCCTCTGCGAAATAGTCGATCTCCAATGTGTTATAGACCACCACTGCCAGGAAGCGTGTTTTTTTACTATTCGTCTTTCCGCTGATCCGGATATCCCCATGTCCATATCCATCCCGGGATGTGCGGAAGCTTTCCCTGTCTATGTGATACTGGGCCGAGGCTGAAATATCCAGGATCTCATGCTCGTTGACGTAGTAATAGGGCGTTCCGGGGATCCTTTCCTCATCAAAGGCAAATACCTTCACCTCTTTCATGGAAAGCTTCGCCGGTCCCTTGTTGTTGGTCCACTGCAGCTGGAAATCCATAACCGTCTCATAGGAGCCGTCCTCCCGGATGATGCCTTCTTGAAACTGCATGGTTTGACCTTTATTCTCATGGGTCTTTACATATCCACCGCCGGTATCCAGGGGCGACACCACACTGGCGCCAAAGCCCATGCCATGCTCTTTGGCCAGATCATGGATGATTTTGTAAGCCTTCACCGTCAGCGGGCTGTCGGGATAGTTCTCTCTCATATCTCCGCCAAAGAAAAAGTCATAGGCCGCATCCAACCGCCTGGCACCAATGGCTTTTCCCTGCCTGCAGATATCCAAAAAGGAGGTTTTGGTGTCATATGTATCCAGCGCCTCAATGCCGTATCCCTTCTCGCTGCGTTCCAGCAAAGGCTGGTTCGGATCTTCCACGATACGCTCCAGCATCCCCTCACCCATCAATGTCAGAGGTATAAAAGGGTCCAGTATTCGGTGCAGATCGTCATTTATAATTCCCATATCGTTTCACTCCATTTGCGTTGCCGCGCCCGATCATCGAATCGTCACTTTTCGCCGGTACAGGTCATCATAGCCATAGTCACCATATTCCTTGGGATCACGGATCCGCGTTCCCTTCCGCGGATAATAAATGTAAAATTCACTGCCGACTACATTCATATCATCGGAGCAATCGCCGTCGGTGGATATGAAGAAGGAATAGGGCTGCATCTGTACGCCTTCTTCTGCCACATCCAGAATCATATGCTCATCAAAATGCTGGCAATCCTTGGAAATAAACAGGAGTAGCCGGGCCTGGCTGTTGGTCTGCATGGTCAGCAGATACCGGTCCAGCGCTTTGCAGTAGACGCCTTTGGCATGGCTGTCCGGCAGGAAACCTACATCCGGCAGAATGCTGGCGCCAGCGCATTTCATAGGATCCGTTTTCCAAATACCGCTGCCGGTATACTTGTGCACCTTCGGGAGTTTCTGTTCCAGAAGGCAAGCCTTTGTTTCATCGATCTTCATCCGGGCTGCGGATACCCGGCAGACCATATCGATGTCGCAATCATTGAAATAAATATAAAAGTATCCATCCTTGACCAGCAACGGTACGCCGCCCATATTGGCCTTGAAGGTGCCGCCGTTGAGGACATTGGAAACGATGTCACCGATGTATTTCCAGCTGTCTCCGCCATCATGGGATACTGCCAGGCCGATGAAGAAATTGTTGCCGAAAGCGGGGTCTGTGTGATGGAGCAGCTCTCTGTGGCAAAAGCCCACCAGCATACCGTCATCATACTTGTAGGCGCTCATGATCCACACACCGGAGGCCTCCGCGCAGCAATATCCGTTGTAATCCATTTCATAAAGCTCCGATTTTTGGAAGATGTCCTCGGGGGTACCGATGAACTTGTGGAAATTGGGCTTTTCGGAGTAGCTGGTATTGAAAAAGCGATAGGTGCCGTCCGGCTGCCGCAGTGGCACAAAGGAGCCATCCAGGGTGTATTCTCCCAGCTGTGCGTCCGTCTTCACCAGCTCCGGCTCGGAAATCTGGATTCGATTCAAAATGTCAAACATATTTTCTCCTCCTTAGCAAATTTTCTCCACAGGAATCCCCATAAGCTTACCGAATTTCTCTACCATACCACCGCAATGCCCGATGGCCAGAGCCGCATGATGGGTCACGCCGGCCTCCACCCATTTGCAGATAAAGTCACGAATGTCCATGCCAAAATCCGCCCGGGTCACAGAGTTGCCCTGCTTTGCAAGCCACCCTTCCACAGACTGCCCGTGGGCATATACCAGCTTGAAATTGGCATGCTCGTCCTGGGTCAGCGCCACCATCGAGATGGGGCCGTACTTCAGCGGAAACTCCACCGAGATCCCGTGGCCCTTCTTTCCGTGCATGAAGCCCAATCCCCGGATCATGGGTTTGCCTTGGCTGATGCGGATATCATGGGGGCCGTCATGGCCCACCGCAATATGGTTATAGTCAAATGCCATAAAACACAGCTCCGCAAAAGAGCCGCCGCAGCCCAGGGCGCTGGTCAGATACATGGCCAGGCAAGTCTTCATATCCGCCTCACCGGCCATGGAGATACCCTTGGTGGTCATCAAAGAATTGCCAATGATCAGATTGGCCGCGGTCCTTTCATAGATGCTGTCGTTTTCACCGCAGTAGTAATAGACCAGGCCGGACAGGTTATTTTTCTCCACCAGCTTGTCCAGGCCTACTGCCACCTGGGCAGACCAGGCCACATCTTCGTCCCGGATCGGCACCGTCATCCGCTCGTAGCTGGGCGGCATCAGATCAAAATGTTCCTTGATCTCAGCGATCTTGGCGGCGATCTCCTCATCGGTGCAAGCTTGCACATACTCCACCAATTCACACATCTCCACCATTTTCACATGGGAGCCGACCACCCTGGTGATGGCGGTGGGATCGAAATTCATATCCAGCATGCCTTCGTAGGTATGCCCCATAAAGCCGAAGGCTACGCCCTTGAAGGCATGGACCGCGTTGGCAGCCCTGGCCCACTCATGCAGATCCCGACGGAACCGATCATCTATATGGATCCCGAATACCAGCCCGGCTGGCTTCTTGCCCACCCGCATCAGCGCATGATACGCCTCCGGGAAGCCGCAGGGGCCACCAACACCGTTGGCTTCATCCGCATTGATATCTCTGGTGCCGGAAGTATCCTTCCATCTTTGAGAGCCCACCACCACGATGGGGCAGCCCGCAGCCAACGCACCCTGCACCCAACGGCCCGAGGCAGCGTAGGTAGTGATGTGCAAAAACAGCAGGTCGATGTTCTTCTCTTTCATTCGTAGGCCGGCTTCGTAGGAAGCTTCTCGGTTGTCGACGAACTCGAAAAACACTTCCACGCCCGTTTCCGCAATACAATCCGCGATCTCCCGTCCCATTGCGATCAGACTTTCCCGCATGCCCGGAAACTGGTTCCATTCCCAGTATTCCCGATGTCCAACCGACATAACACCAACTCTGGCCTTTTCGCTGATGCTGGTCTTCATATGTGCTCCCTCCTGTAGACTTTTGTTTTTTATCATTATACATCATCTTACTTGTTTTGTCATGGTATCTACTTGTGAAATAGTAACACAATTGTGACATTTTCTTCCCGTTACGCAGCCATTTTTCGGAAAAGTAACCACAACTGGACCGTTTTGAGGCAGCGATTTTGTCACAGTTGCATCATTTTTGGTCAAAGAAACGGATTTACATTTTTCTGCTGAGTCTGTATAATTAGAATGAAAAACCATCCCACAGGAGGTGCTTATGGCTTACAGTATTGACCTTACCCGTGTAGAGCCCAAGCGGATCTATCCCTTAGGCGACAAATTCCGGGGTACCGGCCCCAACGGCGAAGCGCTGGGCTTTACCAACTATTACATGACAAAAGATACTGTCCCCTTCTTTGGCATCAGTGGCGAGATCCAGTATTGTCGGGTGCGCGAGGAGGAATGGGAGGATACCATCCTCAAGGCAAAAATGGGTGGTTTGAACATCATCGCCTCCTATATTTTCTGGAATGTGCACGAGGAAGTGCGGGGCCGATTCCGCTTTGACGGCAACCGGAACATCCGCAAATTCCTGGAGCTGTGCCAAAAGCACGACCTGCAGGCCATTGTGCGCATTGGACCTTTCTGCCACGGCGAAATGCGCAACGGCGGCCTGCCGGACTGGCTGTACGGTATGCCCTTTGAGGTCCGCAGCAACGATGCAGGGTATCTGGACTGTGTCCGCCAGCTGTTCCGGCAGCTGCACACCCAGTTCGACGGTCTGTATTACAGTCAAGGTGGCCCCATCATTGCCGCTCAGATCGAAAATGAATATATGCACGCCGGCGCGCCTTGGGAAATGACCACCGGCATCAGCCAGGAGTGGGTCATCGGCGGCAACGGCGGCGAGGAGCATATGCGTCTTCTGAAGCAGATCGCCCAGGAGGAG
>JAZNHQ010000045.1:0-9519 GCA_045577035.1 Faecousia sp.
CATCGCCATGACCACCGACAACCTGACCATGGAAGGCGGCACCGTGTCCGGCGGCAAGGCCAGCGCAGGCGGTAATATCTATGTTCCCGCTGCAGATTCCACCAATTTGGTTCTGGATGGCGGCACCATTACCGGCGGCCAGGCTGAGACCCACGGCGGCAACCTGTATCTGGTGAACAAGGGTACTTACACCTTCAATAACATGACCATCTCCGATGGTTATGCAGCAGGTGATGGCGGCAACATCTATATGTTCACAGATATGGATGAAGCAAACTACACCGAAGAAGAATTCGATGTTGTTCTGCATAACTGCACCATCACCGGCGGCAAGGCCGATGATGAGGGCGACAGTGTTTATGTGATGGAAGCAGATCTGACCATTTCCGGCAGCACTGTGATCCAAAATGCGAGCGGCGAAAGCTTGTACCTGGGCGCAGGCGAGAAGGTAGTTCTCAAGGATCTGACCTCTGATGCCAAGATCTATGTTTCCATGAGCATTCCCGGCACTATGTGCGACGATGCCAAGTATCTGAGTCATGTATATGCCGATGACACATCCATGGATGTAGAGAATGTAAACGGCATTAAGCTGATCGACCAGGCTACTTCCGCAAATGTTCCCGAACTGACCGGCTTCAGCGTGGGCTGGTACAGAGGCGACATTACTCCCGGCGAGGCTATGCCTTTGGACGGCATGGGCAACAATGAAGCCCGCATGGAAAAATGGGAGATCAAGACTGCTCTGGAAGCAGGTGTTACTGTCATTGCAGATGAAACCGGCATTGAAAATGCGATTGTTTTGGTCAGCGTGGATACCTTGTTTATCCAGAAGGAGCTGTCTGATAACCTGTGCCAGGTGATCTCCGATGCCACCGGCATCGCAAAGAACCGTATTTTCTTCTCTGCATCCCACACCCACAGCGGTGTTGACCATGACGCACTTTACGAGCAGACCCGTAACTATCTGGAAGATTTCTATGTAAACATGACTTCCTATGTTGTCAATGCAGTGGAGGATCTGGCACCTGCCACCATTCAGACCGCATCCATTGATCTGATCAGCACCGATGGCAATAGCCTGAATCTGTCCCGCCGTTACATTGGCGATGATGGCAATGCTTATTCCTCCGTTGACAGTTCCAAGTCCTATGCGGCTCCCGATGGGGCAGAGCGCGAATCCGCATCCGATCCCCAGATGCAGCTGATCCGCTTCGTCCGTGACGGCAAGACCGATGTGGTCATGTCCAACTGGCAGGCACACCCCACCGGATGGGCAAGCGGAACCTACGGCCGTGTTTCTGCTGAAAACTGGAAGTACTTCCGCGAGGGCGTGGAAAGTCAGCTCAGCGATACGGTATGTACCTTCTTCCTGGGCGCAGCCGGTAACCTGGGTAATGCTCCTGCGGATATCCGGGCCAGCTTCCAGTCTGTTGACGGCAATACCTATGCAGCCTATGTCAGCGGCAGCACCCAAAGCACTCTGGAGGGCATGGGCAATCTGATGGCCAGCTATGCTGTTTACGCGCTCAAGAATTCTGCCACCAATGTACAGGCCGGTGCATTAAAGGTTGCCAACCATACCTTCGAAACCGAGAATTATTACTTTACCGGTACAGACACCTACAAGGCAGATATGAGTAAGTACAAGGCCATTGATATGGATCTGAATGCCATCACCATTGGTGACAGCATTGGCTTCATCACCGCGCCTTATGAAATGTTCCATGAGAACGGCCAGCAGATCAAGGCCTATGCGGAATCTTTGGGCATCAATACCTGCTTCGTTCTGACCAACTCCATGGGTGAGAACAAGTACATCGGCTCTGACAATGCCTTTGAGAATGACTCCACTGACGGCGCATACTCCAGCTTTGGTGTTCGTACCTGCCGCTTCGTGCAGGGGACAGCAGAGGCTCTAATCGATCAGTATGCCAAGATGCTGGCTGGTCTGAAGGGTCAGTCTGTTGAAACCATCTACAAGACCATTACAGTCAATGTGGTGGATGACAGCGGCAATGCCGTGCAGAATGTCATGGTGGAGCTGATCGGTAACGGCAATACCCGTAACTGCTCCGATGCAGACGGCAGCATTATCTATTACGTCTACCAGGGTGGTACCTACAGCGTGAATGTTGTTAAGGTGCCCGCCGGCTACACCTACGAAGGCGGTGTGGTGTCCTTTGTGGATGGCGTGGCTACTGTTACCGTAACTGCAGCAGAATAATCCAATCTAACCTTAAAAGGCTGCCGGGCAACCGACAGCCTTAACTTTTGCTACAAAATGCAAGACAGCTTGCAAAACTTGCAAAAGTGCCAGATTTCGTTCATTTGTAACAAATGGGAAGGGCGGGGCATACTATTGTCTATAAACCCTTTGAAATCAAGGGGTTTTCTAAGATAGCCCGCAAAGGCACGCATAGGCGCGTTTGGTGTTTTTGGTAAAAATCACCATGAAAGATATATAATTACATCTTGCATTTTGTGTGATTTTTTCGCGAAAAAACAGTTGTAATTTATATGGCTTTTTGGTAGAATACTATCAGTTTTTCAAGGAGGCAACCCTTATGAGCTATATTAATGAGATTTTTGAACAGGTCGTGAAACAGAATCCTGCCCAGCCCGAATTCCACCAGGCAGTGCAGGAGGTGCTGGAATCTTTGGCACCTGTGGTTGAGAAGAATGAGGCACTGTATCGCCGTGAGGCTCTGCTGGAGCGTTTGGTTACGCCCGAGCGTGTGGTCATGTTCCGTGTGCCCTGGGTGGATGACCAGGGGCAGGCACATATCAACAACGGCTACCGTGTGCAGTATAACGGATCCATCGGCCCCTATAAGGGCGGCCTGCGGTTCCATCCCTCTGTGAATCTGAGCATTATGAAGTTCCTGAGCTTTGAGCAGAATTTCAAAAATTCCTTGACCGGTCTGCCCATGGGCGGTGCAAAGGGTGGCTCTGATTTTGATCCCAAGGGCAAGTCTGACCGTGAGATCATGCGTTTTTGCCAGAGCTTCATGACAGAGCTGTGTAAATATATCGGACCTGATGTGGACGTTCCTGCCGGTGATATCGGTGTGGGTGGCCGTGAAATTGGCTACATGTACGGTCAGTACCGTCGGATCCGCGGCGCTTATGAGGGCGGCGTGCTGACAGGCAAGGGCCTCAGCTACGGCGGCAGCCTGGCACGGACAGAAGCAACCGGCTATGGCCTGCTGTATCTGACCCGGGAAATGCTCAAGTGCAACGGCCACGACATTGCCGGTAAGATCATTGCTGTGTCCGGCGCAGGCAATGTGGCAACCTATGCCATCCAGAAGGCCTGGCAGATGGGCGCCAAGCCTGTGACCTGTTCCGATTCCAGCGGGTGGATCTACGATCCCGATGGCATTGATGTGGAAGTGCTGAAGGATGTGAAGGAAGTCCGCAGAGCAAGACTGACCGAGTATGCAAAGGCTCGTCCCAATGCCCAGTATCATGAGGGCAAGGGCGTGTGGTCTGTGAAATGCGACGTGGCACTGCCTTGTGCCACCCAGAATGAACTGCAGCTGACCGATGCCCAGGCGCTGGTTGCCCATGGCTGCATTGCGGTTGTGGAGGGTGCCAATATGCCCACAACTTTGGAGGCTACCAAGCATCTGCAGGAGAACGGTGTGCTGTTCTGTCCCGGTAAGGCATCCAATGCCGGCGGTGTGGCAGTTTCCGGTCTGGAAATGGCCCAGAACTCCATGCGCTATAGCTGGACCTTTGAAGAGGTGGATAACAAGCTGCAGGATATCATGGTCAATATTTTCCACAACCTGGACAATGCTGCCAAGGAATACGGCATGGAGGGTAACTATGTTGCCGGTGCCAATATTGCCGGTTTCCTGAAGGTTGCCAATGCCATGCTGGCACAAGGAGTTGTGTAATTAATATTTTTTCGCCGCACTTCTGCGTGAAGTGCGGCGATTCTTTTAGGTGTCACGGTATGCCTTGCGGTAAGTGCTGGGGGAGATCCCCACAATGGATTTGAAGGTGCGGGAGAAATGGTCTGTGTCGTTAAAGCCAACCTGTTCTGCGGCTTGAGAAATGGACAGGTTTCCTTTGCTGAGCAAGTATCGTGCTTTTGCAATTCGTAATGCGGTCAGATACTCGACAACCGTTTGCCCGGAATGGCCTTTGAATATGGAACATAAATAATTGGGGTGCAGATGGACATGGGCGGCCAACTCATCCAGGGTGATCCGGGAGGCGTAATTGGCGTCCATATAGCGGATACAGGCTTCCACTGCACTGTGATTTTGATTCATTTCCCGCTGCTGGGTATTGCGTTTGCACAGAGGAAGTATTTCCAGCCAAAACCGCATAAGGCCCAGGAATTGTTCGTTCCGGTTGCCGTGGAGCACATCCTCTAAAGCGGCAGTGGCTTCAGAAGACAGACCGGTTTGGGGCGTTATTTTATTGGGCAGCAGCAAAGTGCCTGTCCGCAGGGGTGTAACAAGCTCCTGCTGGAAAAAATGATTATCCGGCATACTGATCAGGTCCATGGAAAAACTGATACTCCAGTATTCTCCTGTAGGATTCAAAGAACGAATGGCATGGGTCTTGCCGGAGGGGATGATACAAACCTCACCGGAATGTAAGAGGAAGTTCTCATGTTCATCATAAATTTCAAATTCGCCTTGCTGAGCATATAACAGTTCTGGCTCTGCGTGCCAATGAATATGCACAAAGCTGGACATGACCCGGCGGGGCGAATACTTCATAACATGAAGGGGAAAAGCGGGGTCAGAATATTTGCGGTAAATACGCCTGGTTTTCATGCCTTGTTCCTCCCAATGATATCTTAAGATCCGGCGGCTAACCCTTAAAAAACAGCGTTGTTTCTGCCATTGTAGCATATTACAATATAAATGACAAGATGCAATGTTGATTTTGTTGTATCTTACCAAAAGGAGGAGTATTATGAACAAACTGAAGCTTCTGATTCCTGTGATTTTGCTTATGGTTGTGGGTTTTGTGTTTTCGGCAAAGGCGGAAACTGTGGATACCATGACCGTCTATGTGGATCAGGCAAATGGCGCAGATACCAATGATGGCCTGACCGAAGCCACAGCGGTAAAGAGCCTGGACGCAGCCTATGCGCTGCTCAATAGTGGCATTTCCGATACCGGCACCGGTACCATTGTGCTGGTTAGTGACTATACCCATACCTTTGCGAAACAGGCAGAGGCAATTTCCACTTCTGTAAGCAGTCACAAGTTTACGGTTGTGATTACCGGCAAAACGGTGGATACGGCGTTGTTGCTGAATCGAACTGCCGGAACTGGTTATTTCTATATGACTGGCCCTACCAAGTTTGAGAATATTCATCTCGGTTTGGCAACTGGCTGTAATAAATTCACCATGCTCCAGGGTGCCGGTGTGAACGGCAGTTTGATAATTGGCGAAAATGTTACTACCCCTTCCGATGCTGACCTGCGTCCCAGCTTGACTGCGGTTCCCAGTATCACTTCCTCCAACGATACGGACAATGCCGGCAAAGACATTTATTTGGAAATCGATTCCGGTGATTGGAGAAGTGTGTACGCAGGCTCTTATGCCCATGCAGCTAAAGGTAACGCAACCTTGGTGATCAATGGCGGTTCGGTGGTTAAAATGTCCGTTATTTACAACAAGGTATTTACTGGCGATGCTAACTTTGAATTGAATGGTGGTACCATTGCTGAGTTTTGCTCCAGTCCTGCTAATTCCGCAGGTACTGTGACCGGTGACATCATCGTGACTGTTAGTGGTGCTAATCTTGTAAAAATATCTACTTACGGTACCTGCAACGGTGCAACCAACTATGACCTGAATGCAAACGGCGCGACTTTGCCTGCAGGGGAAATTACCTTCTGTAATGTGACCGGTGGCGGCAGCCTAAACATGGATCCCGGCACGACCTTGACAGTTACCGGCACTGTGACCGGCACTACCGATATTGTATTTACCGATACACCTTCCACCGGCGTGACCTATGTGACCGCACCGGAAGCGACTGCTGACGATGCCTTTGTCTTTACCGGCACTACGGCAACTGTTGCTACCGAAAACGGCGTAAAGACCTGGACTTCTGCTGGTGAGTATGTGTTCAAGGGCCTGATACTGACAGTGGATAGCACTGCTTATACTGTCAAGCTGTACACCGGCCTCTCTGGCACGACTGAAATCACACCTACCGAAACCGTGACGGAAGACGGTGTGGTTAAGTATATTTATGAAGGCTTGACTGCCGGCACATACCACAGCCAGGTATCCCGCAACGGTTACTATACCATTAAGAAAGCGCATTATTTTACTTCGGAGCAGATGGCCACGGAAACCGTTCTGGATGTTTCCAGCCAGCAGCGTGTATTAAGCGGTAGCTCTCCTGCCAAGTACCAGCCCACAGCCTACCAGGAGTTCACCGATGCCATGATGGCCATGCTGAACAACAAGGAAAATGCTGCTTGGTATCAGAACTATGCCCAATATCTGACCACTCCTGTGTTTGCCGATGGTAAGAAGCACCAGGCTACTACTCAGGAGGAGATGGAAGCGTATATTGCCGATCTGGACGATGTCAATGACCACATGTATGTCTATAGCATTGGTCAATCTGCGGAAGGCAAAAATATTCCCATTGTGATCTTCTCTTTAACCGATTTGTCTGATGCTGAGACTTTGGAAGATGCTGCAGCTTTGATCAATGCCAATGAAAAGCTGACCGTTCACTATCAGGCGCAGATCCACGGTAACGAGCCTGCCGGCGGTGAAGCCGCACTGGCAACCATCGGCAGATTGGACACCGCATACGGCGACCGTCTGTTGGAGAAAATGAATATCTATGTAATTCCTCGTTTGAACCCCGATGGCTCTGAGGATTATGTGCGCATTGTTCCTTCTGATAAACTCAACGGCAACCGTGATATGCTGATGGCACAGACCCTGGAAGTGCAGGCGCACCATTATGCCTATAACCTGTTTATGCCGGAGCTGGCCATCGACGGTCACGAATATACCGTAGACAACACCAATAACAACCAGGCATACAAGGACATGATGATGGCCGGTGGCTACAATGGCAACAGTGGCGCAGATTTTGCCCTGTTTACTGAGGACATAATTCTGCAGACCGGTGCCTATTTGAAGACCAAGGGTCTGGACTATAGCTTCTACACCAATATTACCAACAACAATTACAGCGTTTCCGGTACCATATATGCAGGTCTTCGTGGTTCTGTGAGCTTCCTGCTGGAAAGCCGCGGCATCGGCTTTGGTAACCATACCATGGATCGCCGTGTGATCTCTCATTTGATTGCGCTGGAATCCATTTTTGAGTATGCCTATAACAATACAGAGGCAGTCCAGGCGGCTTCCGATGCAGAGCGTCAGCGTATTATCAATAACGGTAAGACCTACGAGGATACGGATGTGCTGGCAGTTTCTCATGTAAAGGTCAGCGATGAGCGCCTTAGCCATGTGACAGATAAATATAACTATTTGACCGGCGAAAAAACCGGTACCATCGATGTGACCCCTGTGAAATACGTGGCAGACACCACCCGTGTCCGGCCTACCGCTTATGTGATCCCTGCGGGGCAGGATTGGACACAGAATGTGCTGGATATGTTTGATCTGCACGCCATTTCCTATTACTATGTGGAAGCCGGTACTGCCATCAATCTGCAGCAGTATTTTGGTACAACCGAAGGCATCACCTTGGGCGATGAGCAGGCGGTTGTGTTTGGTAAGGGTGCTTATGTGGCTACCATGAACCAGTCCAGCGCATTGATACTGACTTCCTTGATGGAGCCCGATCTGCAGGACGAGTATTTTGAGGAAACCAATAGCGGCGTTGAGGCGGTGTACGGTAACTTTGCCCAGTTGGGCGTGATTCCTGCCTATGGCGAAAGCTTCCCCATTTACCGCTATTGCCATGATCTGAATACAGAGAGCAAGGTGGATACCACCGAGGCTCCCGAGGTAGAGTATAAGGTCTATGTCAGCAGCACCAACGGTGCAGATACCAACGATGCCTACAGCGAGGCTGCTCCTGCCAAGACTATCGAGCATGCCTTTGTACAGCTGGATGCACTGATGGTAAATGCGTCTGAGGGTGAGGAAGGTGTTGTTGTGTTCCTGGATCTGTATGAACTTGGTACCGGGTCCTTTACATTCCCTAGCCACGACTATCCTGTTGTCATGACCTCCAAGACAGGTGCCGAGGGCTTGACCAAGGCGTATTTGAAGGACAACGGTTGGTTTGCCTTCAGCGGTGATGTGACTCTGGATAACATTACCATTCAACCCTCCGGTGGCAATGATTACTACTACATCTTTGCCAATGGTCATAATCTGACGGTCAAGGAAACCGTCAATACTGCGGCAAGTCCCTACGGTAAGTATTTCACCATCGCCGGTGGTGCTTATTCCAACGGTAAATACAGCGAAGGTGCTACATCCGTCAACGCCAGCCCCAATCTGACCATTTTGGGCGGTACATGGAAGTATGTATACGCATCCAGCTACACCGGTAAGCTGATCGGCAATCCCAATCTGACCATTGAAAACGCAATTGTTTTGGGTATTATGCCCAGCTATGCCGCCGTCACGCAGGGTCATGTTTATATCACTCTGAAAAATACCCAGGTAACAGACGGTGTGATCTACATGGGCAATGCCAACAAGAACAACCTGTCCAATTGCACCTTGACCTTGGGCACAGGTGTGGATGTGGATACGATCTACACCGGCAGCCGTGACGCAGGCAATGTGAGCAAGAATGCTACCATCATTGTGGATGGTGCGGACATGACCAATATTCAGGTGGTTCTGGGTGCAAAGAACGATACCGGCACAGTGGGCAAGAATGTGTTTGCTTACAAATCTGGCACTGTAGGCCCCATTGTCGGCTATGACGAGGTGCAGGTATATGTAAACGGTCAGTTCCATTCCCTGACCGCGGCTATGACCAAACTGAGCTTGAAGCCCTCTGTTACCGGCTTTGGCTACAAGGCAGAGTTTACCGCCGATGAGACAATCCAATCCATGATCGTCGGCCAGGGCTACAGCCTGTGGATGCATGAGGATGTGGTGATCAGCCGCACCGTCAGCGATTTCCGCGATGCTCTGACATTGCGGTTGCAGAACTTTGATATTGAAAACTATGGGTCTACCAAGGTCAATGCCAAGGTGTTTGTGAAGCTGTCCAATGGCTTGGTCATTGAAACCGAAACTGTGTCCTACAGTATGCAGGATATGGTGGAGCTGATCGATGCCAACATTACAAACTTCAGTGATGAGCAGATCCAGGCAGTCAAAACTATGCTTGCCGGATATACGGCGCCGTCTAACTGGAGTATTCCCAATTTAAAACCCGAAGAATAACTTAAAACGAGCCGTGGGCAACCGCCCACGGCTCGTTCAGAGTGTCAAAAAAGCCGCCAAACGCCAAAACAGAACAAATAAATAGAAAGTTGCATACAAAGCCTTCTCCTTGAGGAGAAGGTGGCAAAAATC
>JAZNHQ010000046.1:0-5074 GCA_045577035.1 Faecousia sp.
GCCATGCAGCCGCACAGGAAAATCTTTTGGGCAGGGTGACGCCGCTTGGTGTGTGTTAGCGCACCCAGGTTGCCGAACACACGCTGCTCAGCGTGTTCCCGGATGGCACAGGTATTCATAACTACCACATCTGCACCCTCGGATTCCTGTACAATGGTGTAGCCGCTTTCGATCAGAAGCCCCCGGATCTTTTCAGAATCGGCTTCGTTTTGCTGACAGCCGTAGGTTTCCACATAGGCCAGGGGAGTGATGTTACGATCGATCCAATATTGACGGATATGATTACAGAAGGCCAGCTGCTTTGCCAGCGATTCTGTGTCAATTACAGTGGTTTTGTTGCTCATAATGAAGCTCCTTAGCAATTCTCTCTTAATTTATAATAATACCATTTATTTCGTTGCTTTTCAAGTGGAAACAAAAGAAAAAACCGGAACAGACGAGCCGTTCCGGTTATATTTTCATGGATTATTCAACTTCAGCTTCGGGAGCGTTCTTCTTTACGCTGGCAATGCCGTTCAGGCAGCTTGCCTTGGAGGAGTAGCCCTCGGAGGTGCCAACAATCTCACCGTTCTTAGCCTTCAGACGGAAACGGTACTCACCAGCCTTGTCCTGGTATACTTCAAACTTGGGATGCTTCTGGGTTTCGATGGGCTCTACGGTCTGATCTTCGATCTCGCCCACGCAGTTGTTCTTGATGCTCTCAATACCATTGAGGCAAGCAGCCTTGGAGTTATAGACCTCGGAGGTCAGAATTACTTCGCCATTGCTGGCCTTCAGATCGAACTTAGTGCCGGTGGCAGTTTCTTTTACTACAAATTTTCCCATGATTGTCATCCTTTCGAAATAGCATGTACGGATGGATCCGTAATTGCATTTTATCATTCTTTTTCTTATATTTCAACATGTTTCTTTTTCTTATTTACTATTTATTCATAAATATCTTGCTTGCAATTGCAGATAATGCGTGGTAAACTAAGAAATCATGTGTCTGTGAGCATGGACTTACAGAGGAAAGAGGCAACTATGTTTTGTAAATTTTGCGGGCGAGAGTTGGAGCCTGAAGAGAAGCAGTGCCCCGACTGCGGTAAGACCGTAGGTGGTAGCGATGGCTGGAAAATTGCGGTCATTATTCTCAGCGCTTTGATTCTGGGAACGGTACTGGTATTTGCGGTGCTGTTTGGTACCGGCGTATTGGGCGGAAACGATAAAAAGGCAGAGGAGTCTGTGGCTCCCACTACTGAGCTTACAGAGCCCACGGAAACAACTGGTGATGTGACCTTTACCTCCTATACCGTTGACGATACCGCAGCTGCCGAAAAGGCAAGCGAAGTGGTGGCTACTGTGGGAGATCAGACTTTGACCAATAGCGAGCTGCAGCTGCATTACTGGTCTGCTGTCTATAACTTCTTGAATCAGTATGGCTATTATCTGAGCGCTTTTGGAATGGATCCTTCTGTGGGCCTGGATCAGCAAGCTTGCTATTTGGATACCACGATCAGCTGGCAGGAATACTTCTTGAACCAGGCGTTGGAGAGCTGGCAGGGCTATGCGGTTCTGATTGAGCTTGCTAATGACGAGGGCTATGTACTCGATGCCGAGGATCAGGGATATGTGGATACTATCCGTGCTAAGATCGAGTCTGACGCCAAGGATTACGGTTATGCCTCCGTGGAGGAAATGATCATGAAGGAAGCCGGTCCCGGTTGTAATGTAGACGGTTTGGCGGCTTACCGGCAGGTGGTATATGTGTCTTTGCAGTATTTTGCGGACAAGTATGAGGACATGACTCCCACTGCAGATGAGGTCAGTGCATACTTTGAAGAAAATGCCGCTGATTTTGAAGCCTCCGGCGTGACCAAGGATTCCGGCAAGGTCAGCAGTGTGCGTCATATTCTGATTAAGGCCGAGGGCACCACCGATGAGAACGGCAATACCGTATATAGCGACGAAGCATGGGCAGCCTGCCTTGCTGAAGCTGAGCGAGTTTATCAGCTGTGGCAGGATGGCGATGCCACTGAGGACAGCTTTGTTGCTCTGGTTGCTGAACATACGGACGACGATGGCTCTAAGACGACCGGCGGTCTGTATGAGAATGTTTCCATGGGCTCCGGCTATGTAGAACCCTTTGAAACTTGGGCATCCGAAGCTTCCCGCCAGCCGGGCGACACGGGCTTGGTGAAGGTGGAGTCCACCAATTATGCGGGCTACCATTTTATGTACTATGTCAGCGGCGAAGATGTTTGGTACTCCACCGCCAGCGCCCAGCTGCTGGATGAGCGCTTTGCGGAATTCATGAATGGCGGCCTGGATGCATATCCTATGGAAGTGATTTACGAAAAGATTGCCCTGGGTTATATTTCCTTGACAGAGGGATGAGGAGTGTATGATCAAAACGAATATGACCAATATTGGTGACCCTCAGATATTGTTGTTTGAGGACACCTATTACTGCTATGCTACCTACAATGACGGAAAAAGCGAAGGGTTTTATGTTTGGACGAGCCAGGATTTGATTTGCTGGAGTGAGCCGGTACTGGCTTTCCGGGCGGCAGATGCCTGGGGCGAAACCAATTTTTGGGCACCGGAGGTCGTGGAGCATAACGGTAAGTTTGTAATGCACTATTCTGCGAAAAGCCGCCAGCTGCAGTCCCTGCGCATTGGTGTGGCAGTGGCTGACAGCCCCTTAGGGCCTTTCCGGGATGTACACGGCAAGCCTATGTTTGACCTGGGCTATGCAGCCATTGATGGCTCTGTGCTTTCCTGTGAAGAGGGCAATTTCCTGTACTATTCCAGAGACTGCAGTGAGAATATTATTGACGGGATCAAGGTCAGCCAGCTTTACTGTGTACGGCTGAACGAGGATCTGACCGAAACAGTAGGGGAGCATGTACTGATCTCCACACCCACAGAGGAATTTGAGAAGAAATCTCTGCTGGTGGAGAGGTTCAAAATGCCCCATTTGTGGAATGAGGGTCCTTGTGTGCTGAAAATGGGCGACGGCTATGTCATGAATTATTCTGCCAATTATTATGGCAGCAACGATTACGCCATTTGCCTGTCCACTGCACCCACACCCTTTGGCCCCTGGGAAAAATCCGTGAATAATCCGGTGCTTTCCCGGCGCAGTGACCTGTTTGGCGCAGGACATAACGCTTTCTTTACGGGCAAAGACGGCCAGTTGTACACTTCCTTCCACATCCAAACCGACCCCGATCATCCCTGCGGAGATCGCCGTACGGTGATCGGCAAGGTGAGCTTTTCGGAAAAGAACGGCCAGCTGTTTGAAAGTATTGAATAATAAATACCGCACCCACCAGGGTGCGGTATTCTTTATGCTATAGTGCCTGCAGGAGCTTTTGGGCGGATTGATAACGGTTTCCAGGGTTCAGTGGTAGCAAAGAGCCCACAAATGGCGTTTATTCTTCTGTAAGAGTTTCTGCATCTTCTTCCGCAATCCTTTCTGTTGATCTTACCTGCCCTCATTGCGGAGAGGTAAAACATTTGAGATTTCTTGGTACTCCATTTAGCTGCCATATTGAAAAGAAGAATGTGGGTGCGGGTGAATATGTAGCGCTTCGTAGCGTTATGGAATCCACTGTTAGAACGGTTGTGGATGACTATAATAATCCTGAAAAAAAGTGCAATATTCCTTACACCTTCCATAGCGCTAAAAACCCCAATTTTGAAAATAGATATAAATTTAAGGGCGCCAACGCTGCCGATGCACATCCTAATTATATGGGAGTCCGAGTTGACTACCATAAGGATATTGAAGAAATGCTCGAACACAATTTCGTATTTAGAGAACTCCAGGGTTCTCTGATCGATCCTACTAAAGCAAAAAAATAAAAAGATATACTCACAGCGAGGTGTTGTTACACCTCGCTGTTTTCATCAATGAACAAAAATTTTGGTGGTGGCTTGATTTATGAAATAACGCTACGAATTGGCCTTTTTTGGGCAAAAATGCGTGTTAAAATGCATGTTAAGTTTGTTAAAATGACTTTGGACAAAACCCGGAAACCCTTATGTATCAAGGGTTTTGGGGCTTTTTCTTTTTAACATTTACAAGGTTTTTGCAAGGTGAGACAATTTCGAACACATTTTCGGAAAATGTGTGATATAATAGTTATGGACAAAAAATAGCTGTATTTATCGTGCTGTTATTTCGATGCGTCATTGCGAACCAGTGACCGCTGTGCACCGCGCAGCGAATGATACATCAAACATGATTGCCGGGGGCAATCATACCTTGATTTTTCACTGGTGTGGCAATCTCCAATGTTCGTTTTTGTAAGGAACCACAACCGGAGTAGCTTTTGCTGCGGAGATTGCCACGCCAGTGTGCGCACTGGCTCGCAATGACAAAAGTTGAGTACGACGCAACCAACTAACAGTTTGATAAATTTGAATTTCCATCACGAAAAGGAGAGAGGATTATGGCAAGAAGAAAACAGGATACCTTGGTGTTGTTTCCGGATGTGTTTATGGCTTCGATGAAATTATCTGATACACAGTTTGGTGCGCTGATGCGTGCCGTTTTTGCATACCGTTTTGAAGGCAAGGCCTACGAAGGTGCGGATCTTCTGGTGGATGTGATGTTCAGCTTTGTGAAAACCCAGTTGGACAGATACAACGAAACCTGCGAAATTAACCGTAATAACAGAACAAAAGAATCTGTTGTTGAAGAAGAGATCAAAGAAAACGAAACAGAAGAATCAGTAACACAGTGCGACGAAATGCAACGGAATGCAACGAAACGGAAGGAAATACCCCTCATATTCATACTCATAATCATACTCGTAGTCAGAGTCATATTCAGAGTCATAGTCATACTCAGAAAGAAGAAATAGAGAGTGTGGCGGACAAGCCGCCTGCGCGCCCAAGATTTATTTCTCCCGGTTTGGAGAAGGTAAGGCAATATGTTTCCAGTACCGGAGTTGTATTGGATCTACAGCGGTTTGAGGACTATTAAGATTTTGGGTTGTGAGCAAAATAAAACCCCGGAAGCATTTCTGCTTCCGAGGTTAACAGGTTAATTATTAGGCGTACTTGGTGGTGTTGACCTTAACGC
>JAZNHQ010000047.1:0-3530 GCA_045577035.1 Faecousia sp.
AATCGCGTAGCCACAGATTTTCCTGTGTTACCCAGGACAATCACTGTCCGCACGGGGCTTGGGGCAGGAGCCTCAACAAGCACAAAAACCACCCGCTTTCCGGAACGGAAAACAGGTGGCTTTGTCAATCTGGGTACCAGGTGGCATTGCTTGCAGGGTTGCGAGTTATGCCTCAATTATGAATCACAAAAGGAAACATAGGTCAAATGATGATGGTGGAGATACCCTCAGGGATCACAGTGATGGCGGGGGTTCTGCCCAGGAGCCGCTCAGCAATCTGCAGTGCCTGCTCCAGATCTGTGGCTGGGTGCATTTTCATGGCTGTCACCAACTCGGGATCCGCCTGGGTAACGAGAACCACATGGAATTTGGACAGGATCCGGGCCAGAATCTGGCTTTCCCACTGATCGGGGACGGTGTCTTTCTTGGGGGTAGCCTGAATCTGCTCCAGAATCCGGGCAGGTGTCAGATTCTGCGTCATGGTCTTCATGAAGGATTCACCGCCGTGACCGTCATTGCAGGCAGCAGCCATGATGATGACACCGCCGTCCTTGCAGCTGGCTTCGCCGGCGGTCATACCCTTGACAGCCTGGTAGATATTCTGATCCAGGGGGTAGCCGTTGTTGGAGGTAATGACGATGTCGGCAGGAACTTTCCGGCACTGGCACAGACCTTTCAAAAACTCCGTGCCCGCCACATGGGCCTGTTCACAGTCACCGGCAAAAGCGCCCACAACCCGGTGTTCAGCATTGATGACTACGTTGCAGATAAAGGCCAGCTTTGCCTTACGGGCTGCATAGAGCATATCCCGGTGAATGGGATTGCCCTCCAGAATGCCGGTACGGGCAAGGGGGGATGCAATAAATTCCGCATTGTGATTCCAGTATACCGTTTCTCTGGCGGCGATGCCGGGGAGGACACTCTTCCGGCCGCCGGAGAAACCGGCGAAGAAATGGGGTTCAATGAAACCTTCGCTGACCAGAAGATCTGCTTCTGCGGCAATCCGGTTAATCCGAAGGCAGCCGCCGGAGGGCAGGGTACCGATGGTGACCATATCCGCTTCCGCGGCACAGTCATGGATGACGATTTTCTCCCTTTCCACGATTTCCGGGCCGAATTTTTCAACCAACTCCGCTTTTGTGGTGCCGCGGTGACAGCCGGTAGCAATCAAAATCGTGATTTTGGCATTTGGATTGCCACGGCGGATGGCCTTCAGCATGGGAGGCACCAGCACTTTGCTGGGCACGGGCCGGGTGTGGTCACTGGCAATCAGTACAATATTTTCTTTGTCCGCAGCCAATTCTTCCAGAGAAGGAGCACCGATGGGGGTGCGGAGGGCCTCCTCCACCAGCTCGGTTTCCACCATAGGGGGTATGTACTGCTCCAAAGAACTCTTCAGTACTGCGCAAAGACGTTCTTCCGGAAGTTCTGCAGAAAGGCTTGTTCTGCCATAAGGAACCGAAATTGTCATAGGAATGGCCTCCTTTCAAACTCAGAAACAGACCTTGCCGGGATTCAGGATATTCTTGGGGTCAAAGACCTGCTTAATGCCCTGCATCAGCGCAATCGGCGTCTGCCCGTACTGCCGCTTCAGGAATTCTTTCTTAGCGTAGCCAATGCCGTGCTCACCGGAAACCAGACCACCCAATTCCACGGACTTGGCATACATCCGGTCAAAAATGGCATTCTTCACATTTCCCCAATCCGCATCGTTCAATGCGTCACGGCAGATATAGACATGGAGATTGCCGTCACCGGCATGACCGAAGCTGGGGATGCGGACGTTAAATTCTGCCGCCAGTTCATGGGTGTATTTAATGAAGGTGTCCACCTGATTGCCGGGGACAACCACGTCGCACTCGTCCATTTCGGTGGTGGAGGCTTTGATGGCCTCCAGGAAGGCGCCGCGGGCGGACCAGACAGACTTTTTCCGCTCCTCGGTATCCACGATGTATGCGTCCAGCGCACCGATCTGCAGGCAGAGTTCTGCTACGGTGGACATATCCTGTTCCACCTGGGCATCGGTATTGCCATCGAAGGTCAGCAGAATGTAAGCATCGTTCTTTGTATCCGGGAAGCGCTTGCCTAAGTAGCTTTCGGAGAAGAGAATGGTATCCCGGGACATGTACTCAATGGCGGTGGGCGTCACCTTGGAGCGGATGATGTGGGGCACCGCTTCAATGGCGGTTTTCATATCCGGGAAGGGCACCAGCAGGCTGATGGGGACCTTGGGCAAGGGCACCAGTTTCAGCACTGCTTCGCAGATAATGGCCAGGGTGCCTTCGGAACCGATGATCAGATCCTTCAGGCTGTAGCCGGAGGAGTTCTTGGCAACCGCAGCGCCGAATGTCTGGATTTCACCGTTGGGGAGCACCACCGTCAGGGAACGGACATAGTCCCGGGTGACGCCGTACTTTACGGCCCGCATGCCGCCGGCATTGGTGGAGATATTGCCGCCGATGGTAGCAGACTTTTCGCCGGGATCCGGGGGATAGAGGAAGTCATTTTCCTCCGCGAACGCAGCCAGTTCCATCAGAAGAACACCAGGCTGTACAGTAACTGTCAGATTGTTGCTGTCCAGTTTCAGGATCTGATTCATTTTGGTGGTTTCCAGCAGAATGCCACCGTGGATGGGCACAGCAGCGCCAACCAGACCGGTTCCGCTGCCCCGGACAGTGACGGGAATGTTCCGTTCATAGGCATGCCGCATGATTGCGGAAACTTCCTGCGTGGTATGTACCCGTACCAGAACTTCCGGCATCCGCTCGATGCCGCCCAGTTCGTCGTGGGCATAGTCGAGGTTGATGGCTTCGCCGGTAAGGACGTGGGCCCGGCCCACGATGGATTCTAAATGGGCAATATCTGCCGCAGTAACGGTATTGTACATCAGGACACCCCCTTGATCTTGTCAATCAGTTTGGGCAGGATTTCGTTTACGTCACCGATGACGCAGTAGTGGGCCACGTCAAAGATGGGTGCGTTGGGATCGGAATTGATGGCGATGATACAGTCCGAGGACTTCATGCCGGCGGCAAACTGAACCGCGCCGGAAATGCCCAGCGTGAAGATCAGTTTGGGCTTGACGGTTCTGCCGGACAGGCCGATCTGGTGTTTGGCATCGAACACATTGCTTTCCACCAGCGGTCTGGTGCAGGCAACCACGCCACCCAGCAGATCCGCCAGTTCTCCGGCCATGGCCCGCATGGATTCGGAAGAGGCACCGCGGCCCACCGCCACGATCACTTCCGCTTCAGCAATGTCGATATCCTTGGGTTTGGTGACGGTGGCAAGAACTTCCACAGCAGAGCGGGTCATCGTATCCGAAACTGCCATGGCAACGATCTCGCCGGAGGGATCTTCCGTGGGCTTGGGTTCCGCGAAGACCTTGTACCGGACGGTGCAGAACTGAGGCCGGGTATTGGGCGTTACGATCTGCGCCATGATATTGCCGCCAAAGGCGGGGCGGATCTGGACAAGATCGGTATTTTCCTTCATTTCCAGAACCGTGCAGTCGGCAGTCAATCCGGTAC
>JAZNHQ010000048.1:0-58567 GCA_045577035.1 Faecousia sp.
GCAACGGCAGCACGGGAGGCCATTACAGCGGCTACCGGTGTACCTGCTGATCATATCATGATCGCAGCTACCCATACCCATGCTGCACCCGATCTGAATTTGGCCGACAACGAGGCCATCAATACCTATAAAGCTGAATTGTACGCCAATCTGGCTGCGGCGGTTCAGACTGCTATTGCGGATCAGGCTGCAGCTACCGCCGCTGTAGGCAGCGTGGAGATCTCCGGTCAGAACTACATTCGGCATTATACGGATGCCGAGGGCAATTACTACGGCTATGAGCATTGGGCAAGTGAGGCGCAGAAAGCCGGCGCAGTGCTTACCCACGCCGGTGAGGCAGACTGCACCATGCAGCTTCTGAAATTCGACCGCAGTGACAAGACGCCTGTTGTTATTGCCAACTGGCAGGCCCATCCCCATGTGCTTGGCAATGTGGACTACACCTCGGCGGACTTTGTAGGTGCGTTCCGGGATGCTTTGACCGGCTGGAATGTGGCATACTTCTCCGGCGCCAGCGGCAATGTGAATCCCACCTCTCTGGTAGATACCAATGACAAGACCTATATTACGATGGGTCAGGCTATGGCTGAGGTTGCCGCAGCTGCGGAGTTTACAGATGCCGGTCTGGACACCATCGAAACCAAGCAGACCCAATACACAGTTACCTACAAGGATGTGACCGAGGAGCAGTATAATGCTGCCGTTGCGTTCCTGGCAGGGGAGAATATCGGCTGGGATGCCGCACAGGCTGCAGGCTTTAACAGCGTCTATGAGGCCCGGACCATTAAATATGTTTATGAGCAAAAACAGACAGCTGCAACCACAAAGCTGGAGCTGAACGCAATTTCTCTGGGCAGTGTTGCCTTTGTTACCGCACCTTACGAGATGTTCGATGCAAACGCACGGACCGTTAAGGCGTCGGATTCCCACGAGATGATCTTTATTCTGACCCAGGCAAACGGCAGAAACGGCTATATCCCCTCCGATCTTTCTGATAAGACCATCCACGAAACCGGCGTTTACGAGCTGGATTCTACCAGATTTGCGGCAGGCACCGGCGAGGAGCTGGCAAATGCTTACCTGTCTATGCTTGCTGAGCTGGTCAATGAGGACTATTGTATCTGCGGCGGCGAAAGAGGCGGCAAGCCTAACCATGTCTGCGCAGAGGTTTCCTGGCAGGCCTTCCCCGAAAATGGGATGATCCCCACCTCCGGTAACTACTACCTGGCCGGTAATCTGGAGATCTCCTTTGCCGGCGCACAGGCCTGCGGTGTTGATGGCAGCCTTGCCATTGACCTGCGTGGCTGCACCCTGACCGTAAAGCCCACAGCCGGCGGCAAAGTGTTTGGCCTTGGCAGCGGTGATACCTTCTCCATCTGCGACAGTGTGGGAGGCGGCCAGCTGGTCGTCACCGGAAGCACTACCCAGCTTGGCGGTGTGATCTTCAACAATAAGGGTACGGTATGTATCTTTGGCGGCACCATTGATGCTTCCGGCCTGAGCAGCACCAAGGACGCGGTTGTGATCCGAAATGCCGCTTCCTCCACCTGCTACATTTATGCCGGTACCATCATTGGCGGCACTACCACCGCAAACGGTGGCGCAATCACCAATGCCGGTACACTGAACACCTACGAAAACAGCACCATTAAGAATGGTAAGGCTGCCAACGGCGGTAACATTTACAACACCGGCGCCCTGCGACTGACCGGTAAGCTGACCGGCGGTGTAGCTACCGAAAACGGCGGCAACCTGTATACAAATGGTAGCAATACCTGGGCCTACAGCCGCATCGGCGAGGGCGAAGCTGTGCAGGGTGGTAATATCTATCACGCACAGGGTGGCCTGTACCTGTTTGGCGCAGAGATCCGTAACGCTGTCAACGGCGGCGGTATCTATGCGGCAACAAACTTCACCGTTGGCGGTACTGTCAAGACGGTTGCCAATAAGATGGGCGAGGAAACTGTGAATGTATATCTGGCAGAGGGTGTTACCATTACTGCCGGTACTGCAAGCACACCGCTGCAGGCGGATGCAAGCATTGGCATCACTATGGAAAACCCAGAAGTTGCCTTTGCGATCCAGACAGAAAACTATGCCCAGGGCGTGGAAGCCGGGGACGTGTTCTTCTACCAGGGCGGCGGCTATGGCATCGAGGAAACCGAGGGTATGCTCTATTTCCGTGGCTATGCAGCCCAGGCCTACTATCAGGATGGCGCCGATTATAAGAGCCAGAACTATTACTCTATCGAAGATGCCATTGCACACGAGGGCATGATCTATGTGGCTCTGCGTGCAGATTACACAGGCGATTTGAGCATTACCTCCGACCTGTACCTGGATCTGGCTGGCTACAGTATTAACGGCACTGTGACCGTGGCTGAGGGTGCTACCCTCTACGGTTTGGACAGCGCCACCGATGATTACGAGGGTGAATATGGCATGATCACTGCGATCACCGGCAATTATGCGCTGGTTCACGGTGAGAAGCTGACCACAGAAACCAGACGGTATGTTACCATCCAGGAAGCAGACGGTATCTCCTTCCACCGTTATTATGCAGCACTGACTGCCATCAGCCTGCAGCCTGACAGCGATGCATTGGGCTATAAGGCCACCTTCCGCGGCGACGAGCAGGCTCGTGCTGCTGTTAGCGGCTTTGGCTTCAATATGTGGGTCGAGGGCGGTCAGGTCAAGACCTACACCACCGCCGGTAGCTTCACTGATGGTCAGGTGCTGACCCTGCGGCTGAAGAATATTCTGGCTGCAAACGGCGGTGAAATGAATATTTCCGCCCAGGCTGTTGTGAAATTCAGCCATGTGGACGAGCTGGCTGTTGGCAGCAAGCAGACTACCACCATGAAGGCTGTGCTGCAGACCGTGAATGCTGCATGGGAGGATTACTCTGATGCACAGAAGCAAGCTGTACAGACCCTGTGCGGCAAGTATGATATTACCAAGTCCTGGGAGTTGAATAATATTTTGCCCACTACTTAATTTGCCCGTTTCATTTCCCCTAACATAAACCCCTAGCGTAATAGCCGCCGGTAAACCCGGCGGCTGTTGCGCCAGATAAGTAACCGCAAAGGAGTCAAAAATGTCGGATTATCGTATCTTAAAAAGCCCTTTTGGGCAAAAAATCTACGAAACCTACGCAAAAAATCTTCCGATCATTGACTACCACAATCATTTGTGCGTAGAAGATATTCTCTGCGACCGTGTCTTTGAGAACATCACACAGCTTTGGATCACTACAGATCCCTATAAACACCGTGCCATGCGCATTTTGGGCGTGCCGGAAAAGTATATTACCGGCGATGCCACAGACTTTGAAAAGTTCGAGAAGTGGTATGCCTGCCTGCCCCGACTGGCGGGAAATGCCCTGTATGACTGGTCTTGTATGGAATTTCAGACCCTGTTTGATATTACCCTTGAGCCTTTTACTGCGCCTGCCTTGCAGATTTACGAGCAAGTGAATGAAAAGCTCAAAAACCTTTCTGCAAGAAAGCTTCTTTCTAAATTTAACATTGAATATAGTGCGCCCTGTGCGGTGCTTACAGATAATTTGGATATCTTCGCTCAGCTGCAGGGCATCAAACCCTCTCTGCGCGCAGATACAGTGGTGAGTGTAAATCCTGACTTTGTGCAGCAGCTGTCAGCATGTACCGGGATACAGATCGGATCCTTGCAGGATTTTGAACAGGCGGTGGAAAAACGGATCGGGCAGTTTCACAGCATCGGCTGCCGATTTGCGGATCATGCGCTGGATCATGGCTTTACTTATGTCTGTGACGATGGCAATAATCCGGCACGATTTGAAAAGCTTCTGTCCGGACAGTCCCTTGCATTGCAGGACAAGCTTTGTTTAGAATCATATATTCTGCGATTCTTGGGAACGCAGTATGCCAAGCACGGCTTAACCATGCAGCTGCATATCGGCGCAAAGCGAACCACCAGTACCCGCTTGCGCAACATTGCCGGCCCTGCCGGTGGGTACGCGGCAATTGGCAATACCGTAGATGTGGGCGCATTGACTGGTTTGCTGGATGATATCGAAAAGACCGGTGCATTGCCAAAAACCATCCTGTTTACCTTGAATCCTGCGGATAATGCGGTCATGTCCATCCTGTCCGGCTCTTATAGTGCCGACGGTGTAGAGAGTATCGTTACACAGGGCCCGGCCTGGTGGTGGTGTGACCACGCCCAGGGAATGCGTCAGATGCTGGATCACATGAGCGTGTACAGCGTGCTGTCTACCTTTATCGGCATGACCACCGATTCCAGAAGCCTGCTATCCTTTGTTCGCCATGATTATTTCCGACAGATCCTGTGTCAATGGATCGCGGAAAAGGCAGAGGCTGGATATTTCCCGGAAAATGAATCCCTGCTGGGCAATATCGTCAAAAAAATGTGCTACGAAAATGCTAAGAGTGTAATGTAAAATCCAATTTGTCGCACTGTCAATAAATGCACAAGCGCAAAAAGCGCGTCATTGCGAACCAGTGACCGATGTCACTGGCGTGGCAATCTCTAATGTTCGTTTTTGCAAGGAACCACAATAGAAGTAACCTTTGTTGCGGAGATTGCCACGCCAGTGTGCGCACTGGCTCGCAATGACAAAAGTTAAGCATAGTACACACAACCAACGCAGCGATAAATTGAAATTTGAAATGATAAAAGGAGAATCGTGATGGATACATATTTCAATGATAAAGTAGCTGTGGTCACCGGCGCAGGCGGTATTATCTGCTCTCAGGTTTCCAAGGATCTGGCAGCGCTGGGTATGACCGTGGTGCTTGTGGGACGTACCCTGGAAAAGCTGGAAAAGACCGCAGCTGCAATTGGTGAAATTGGTGGAAAATGCGAATGCTTTACCTGCGATGTGACCGATGAAAAGACGGTGTATGCCATTGCGGATACCATTTTTGCCAAGTATGGCAGGGTGGATTATCTGGTCAATGGCGCGGGCGGTAATAATGCCAAGGCACAGCCCAATATCGTGGCTTTTGACCCCCGGGAGCTGTCTGAAGATCGTCCAGAGGATCTGAAGGGACTTTATAATGTAGATATGCAGGCGTTTGAAAGCGTGCTGAAGATCAATACCATGGGTACGGTGTATCCCACCTTGGCATTTGCCCGGTTTATGGTGGGCAAGGGTGGCAGCATCGTTAACTTTGCCTCTATGAACAGCTATTGTCCCTTGACCCGGAATTTCTCCTATGCTATGAGCAAGGCAGCAGTGGTAAATTTGACCCAGTCCATGGCTGCCTACTTTGCCGCCGCTGGTGTTCGTGTCAATGCGGTAGCTCCCGGCTTTATTGTCAATGAGCGCAGCAAGCTGATTCTGGGCACGGTGGAGGAAGGTCTGACCAAGCGTGGACAGGATGTGATCAATCATACCCCCATGGGGAATTTCGGCAAAGCGTCGGATATGTCCGGAGCGGTGAAGTGGCTGCTGGATGACCGGGCATCCGGTTTTGTTACGGGAATTACTGTTCCTGTGGACGGTGGCTTCCTGACCCTGAGTGGAGTGTAAGCTTATGATTTTGTCAGATTATTTCAGAAGCACCCCGGACGCCACCTGGCAGATCGCAAAGCAATGCGGTGTTTCCCACGGCGTGATCCGTCTGCCGGATGATCAGGAATTTGATATTACCAGTAATGCCCATTGGGATGCGGTACATAAACGCTTTACCGATTACGGCATCACCCCGGTGATCATTGAGCCCATGCCCAACGAGCTGCATGACCATATTAAGGCCGGTGACGAAAAGCGGGACGAGTGCATTGAAAAGGCCATTGGCATGCTGCCCAAGATGGAACGGCTGGGCATAAAATCTATCTGCTTTAACTGGATGGCCCATATTGGCTGGCTGCGCACCCGTTCGGATTATCCGGAACGGGGCGGTGCAAAAGTCACTGCGTTTCAAATGGCAGATTTTACCCCCACAGACACAAAAATCACCCATGAAGAATTGTGGGCTAATTATAAATACTTCCTGGATGCTGTTTTGCCGCATGCAGAAAAGCACGGCGTGAAGCTGCTGCTGCATCCGGACGATCCCCCTGTGTCCTATTTGGGTGATGTTGGTCGTATTATGATTAACAATACCAATATCCACAAGGCGATTTTTGATGTCCACCCCAGCGAAAGCCTGGGCCTTACCTTGTGTCAGGCCAATTTCCACATTATGGGTGAGGATCTGTATGAGATTGCCCGGGAGTACAAGGACAAGATCGGGTTTATCCATTTCCGCAACACTACCCTGATCCCCGATGGCTTCCGGGAAACCTTCCACGATAACGGTGATCTGCCCATGGCCAAGCTGATGCAGCATTATGTGGAGCTGGGCATTGATGTACCCGTCCGGGTGGATCATGTACCCACGCTGCCCGGTGAACATTCCGTACTGGCAGGCTACGATGCCCTGGGACGTTATTTTGCCATCGGGTATCTGAAGGGCATTTTAGAAGCATGTAAAGGAGAATAATTATGCAGTTTAATAACCGTAAAGATATTATTGCCATTACTCCCCAATGGAAGGGTGAGCGTTTCCCGGATGGTCGTCCCAAGGTGGCGGACAAGTACCTGGACGCTTTGTATAACATGACTCTGGAGGAGCTGTGGAAGCCCATTTATGTGGCAGGCTATGAGCATCAGTTCATTGCTATCAATCCCTTGCATCCTGAGTTTAAGGAGGATGGCTCTGTGAACCGGAAACTGGTAGGTCGCGCGCTGACCGCTGCCTATGTTCCTACCCGTCCTGACTATTACGAGGCCTCTTGCAATATTGCTGCAGCCCAGGGGTGGAGCGGCACGCCCAATCAGTGGGTGGTGGATAAGCTGACCGATCGGGATGTGCTGGTTGTGGATATGTATGATAAGATATACAAGGGAACATTCCTGGGCGGTAACTTGACCACCGCATTGAAAACTAAAACGGGCACCGGTGGCGCAGTCATTTGGGGCGGTGTCCGGGACGTGGAACAGATGAAAAAGGTGCCGGATGTACAGGTGTACTACCGTGGCATTGATCCCACCCCCATTCGGGAATTTGCCATGCTGAGCATGAATGCCCCTGTGCGGCTGGGAACGGATCGGGATACGGCCATTTGCCTGCCCGGTGATATTGTTTACGGCTGCAGCGGCGGCGTGCTGTTTATTCCTCCTCATCTGGTTGCGGATGTGGTGGAAGGCGGCGCAAAGACCCAGGTGAAGGACATGTTCGGCTTTGAAATGATCAGCCAGAACAAGTTCACCACCGCTCAGATCGACAAGAACACTTGGTCTGAGGAAATGCTGGATCTGCTGATGGAGTACATTCGCACCGAGCCTGCGGCAGAAGCCTTCCGGGATCTGGATTGGAGCAAGGAATATGACCTTGCCCGCAACGGCGATCCCAACGATACCCAATCGGCTTTGTAAGGAGCAATACTATGATTCGCGTAGATACCAACAATGTTGTAAAACAGCAGCATAATTTTTGGAATCACATCCATTTTCATCCCACAGATGCCATTGAGGATGACTGGGGCAGAAATATTCTGGATCAGGTAGCCGCAGACGGCGTGGCAAAAACCGTGCGCATGTATGCCATGCTGGAGGACATCGTGTCCATGGACGAAAACGGGAACCTTCAGTATGACTACTCGGAATGTGATGCCCGGATCGACTATATGCTGGGCAAGGGCTTTAATCTGCTGCTGAGCTATAATTTTATCCCCAAATGTATTGCCATTGACCCTGATGAAGGCACCAGCAACGCCAAAAATAAGCTGCGCTATAAGGGAAAGACCATCTGCGCATCCCCTCCTAAGGACTACGCGCTGTGGGAGGAGAGCTGCTATCAGTTTACCCACCACATTGTGGAGCGTTACGGTGAGGAAGAAGTATCCAAATGGTATCTTCAGTGCTTCAACGAACCGGATATCGGCGCCTATTTCATGAAGAATGAAACAGATCCTGTGATACGGGTTGGAGAGTATCTGAAGCTGTACCGGGGATTTTCCAAGGCCGTTTGCCGTGTCAGTGAAAAGCTGAAAGCCGGCGGTCCTGCCATGGCACATAATCCCATCTTTCTGATGGAGTTTTTGCGTGCTGTTAAATCAGAAAATTTGAAATTTGATTATTTCTGCGGTCATTCCTATGGAACAACACCGCAATTCTTAAACGATGGCACGGGTCATTTCCATGTGCTGAACAATATCAAGAAGATAGAGTTCTATTATCGTATTCTGAAGGCCTTCGGCATGGAAGAAACGGAAATTGTGATCGACGAATGGGGCGCAAGCACCCACGGCTTTTTCAACCGGGAGGAATGTGAGCAGCTCATGTTCCGGGAGGACAGCCGGTTTGCGGCCTACTTCGGCAAGCTGGTCACCCGATTGGTCTTTGGCAATATTCCCGTTTCGAAGCTGATGATCTGTCTGTCCGGTCAGCATGAAATGGTCACGGATTTTTCCGGCTTCCGTGGCTTCTTCACCCTCAACGGCTTCAAAAAACCTATTTACAATGCCTATGTTCTGGCGGCAAAGTTCCACGAAAATATTTTGGACAGTGAAAACCCTGTGGTCAATATGGAAATCCTGCCCACAGCGGATGATCGTGGAAATGTCAGCATCATGATGAGTTATGCCTCTGAGTATTATGATCGGCAGCTACCGGATCTGGCAGAGACTTTGCTTGTGGATGGTCTGCAGGGAGAATATACGGTAACCCTGTGGAAGATCGACCAGACCCATACCAACCCCTATACCAAAATGCTCCGGGAAGGTATGCAGGAAGATGCGTTGACGGCTGCACAGATCGCGATCTTAAAGGAGGAAGGCTACCTGAAGCCTGTTTCCTATGATATTACTGCCAACGGCAGTGCCACTATCGAGGTAGCATGCACCAATGATGCTTGCCTGCTGGTGGAGCTGACTCGCAAATAAAAACAGGAGGAATCCTATTATGGCAAAATACATTCCTTTTCCCGCATATCATGATTGCGCACCCTTGGACATTTCGTATGTGTTTGCCCAGGAGAAGCCTGCGGGCAAGCATGGCTTTTTGCAGGCCAAGGGCGATAACTTCTATTTTGAAGATGGCACTTTGGTGCGCTTTTGGGGCACCAATTTGAACGCCGGTGCTTGCTTCCCGGATAAGGAGTATGCGCCCAAGCTTGCCAAGCGTATTGCGGCATACGGCTGTAATATGGTGCGATTGCATCAGGTGGATTCCGAATTTACCACACCCAATATCTACCAGATGACCAAGGGTCAGCGGCTGGAAAGCACCCGCAAGCTGTGCGAGGAATCCCTGGATCGCATGGATTATCTGATTTATTGCCTGCGTGAGCAAGGAATCTATGTGTATATGGATAATCTGACCTTCCGTAAATTCAAGCAGGCAGACGGTGTGGAAAATTCTCTGAGCTTGACAGACCGGGCAGCGCCCTATTGCCTGTTTAACCGGAAGCTGATCGAGCTGCAAAAGGAATACATGGAGCAGATCTGGAATCATGAAAATCCCTATCTGGGCGGTCAGAAATATAAAGACAATCCGCAGATCGTCCTGACAGATGTGTGCAACGAGGTGGATCTGTTCGGCTGCTTCAACCAGCGGATCGTGGTAGAGCCCTATGCCACCGAGTTCCGGGAAATGTACCGTGCATGGTGCAAGGAAAATGCTCCCCAGGAGGATGTAGACGGTGCGGATCTGAACAGCCTGGAAAATGATACGCTCAATAGCTTCAAATATCAGGTTTGTGAGAACTACTATACGGAGATGTTCGACTATCTCCATACGCTGGGGGTCAAGATCCCCATGTGCGGCATCAACTATTCTTGGCGTGATCATCAGCGGAAGGCGGCACAACGGATCGGTGACTTTGCCGATTCCCATCTGAATCTGCGCTATATGCGCTGGAATCCCGGTGAGAAGTTTTCCCGTGATGTGGGTCTGCATGAGCAGCCCGATTGGGGCACTATTCGTTCTGTTGCTCGCAGGCATTTTGGGAAGCCCTTCTTCCATTCAGAATGGGATCTGACCTTCCCCAATAAATACCGCACGGAGAGCTCAATCGTGTATGCTGCCACCGGCCTTTTGCAAAACTGGTCTGGCTACACCATCCACACCTACGCCTATACCAATTATCTGCCCTATATGAAGATTTTAGGCAAGGAGCTCAATGCAGAGGCCATTGGCAATACGGGCTACCGGGAGGGTATTTTTGCCACCTGGAATGATCCTGCCAAGTTCGGCATGTTCTATCACGCATCCTTGATGACCCGTCGTGGAGACGTGAAGCCCGGCAATCAGAAGATCACCATTAGCGTAAAGGATCTGGAGATCCCCGCAGAGGGTAAAAAGCCTGTAAAGGATCTGAGCAAGATCGGTACAGAGCCGGTTTCCGGTTTAAAGCTGTCTGATAAGAAAGCTTTTTTGGCAGCGGCGGAGTATACCCAGGTAGGTGCTGACTACTGGGGCGATTATGAAAACACCGTGGATGAATACACCCCCATTGTGGATTTGAGCAAGGGCGAGGTGTCCTCCGATACCGGTGAGTTGTACCGCAGCTGGCAGAAAAAATACGGCGTTGTTGATAGCCCCATGACCAAGGCCGTGTACGGTCGTCTGGGTCAAAACGGCAAGCTGGAGCTAAACGACCTAACCGTGGAATGTAAGAATGACTATGCGGTGATTGCTTTGTCCTCTCTGAATAATGATTTGGACATTGCCCATTCTGATTCCATTTTGCTGACCGCTGTGGGCGATGCTACCAATACGGATATGAAGTGGGAGGAGGGCATCCTGCCCCAGGACGGCTATGGACGGTATATGGAAATGAAGGATTTTGGCAAGCCCCCCATCATTTGCGAGGTGATCGAGGCGGAAATTGCCATCCGTACCGACCGCCGGGATCTGACCATTTGGTCTATCGGCCCGGAAGCCACCTTTGTGGGTCGTGTTCCCACCAAATATGAGGACGGATATTTGAAATTCACCCTGGGTGACATCAAAAACGCCTCTATCTACTATCTGATTCAGGCAGAATGATACCCTACGAAAGGAGAAAACAGTATGAAGAGATTGATTTCGATTCTGCTTCTTTTGACCTTACTACTGAGCCTGTGTGCTTGTACCGATTCTGAGGAAAAAGAGACAGAGAACGATTCCGCTGTACTGCCTGCATTGAGTGAACTGGGAGAGTATGATCTCTATGCGGGTTTTGGCAGAAAAAACATCACACCCCGGGAGCCTGTGGGCTTGGGTGGCTACAGTAACGCACCCAAACGTATCCATCAGGCAATCCAGGATGAATTGTATGTCACATCCATCGCATTGACGGACGCACAGGGCAATACCGTGATTTTCATGAACTGGGACGGTGTGCGCTCCTACCCGATTCAACAGGAAGGTGTCCGCATGAGTATTTCTCAGAAGACCGGTGTGGATGCAAATAACATTTATATAGGTGCTACCCATTCACACTCTTGTCCCGATCTGACAGAAACGTCTGAGGCGCTGGAAAGATACAAGACTTACTTGATTGAGCAGGCCATTGCCAGCGCTATAGAGGCTTTGCGGGATCGTCGCCCGGCAAATATGTCCGCAGGCACCATCGAGGCGGAGGGGCTGAATTTTGTGCGTCACTATGCCACCACCCTGGATGACGGCACGGTGACCTACTTTGGCGATAATTTCAACACCGCACTCTATAACGACAGCACGACGCATACCTCTGAAGCAGATCCCACCATGTTCATGCTGTATTTTGACATGGCCGACGATGAGGATATGTGTCTGATCAACTGGAGAGCCCATCCCCATTTTACCGGTGGTACATCTAAGTACGATGTGTCCTCTGACTGGGTCGGAGCCTTCCGGGATGCCTTTGAGTATCAGACCGGTGTAGATGTGCTGTACTTTAACGGCGCTGCCGGTAACATCAACGAAAAGAGCAGAATCTCTGAGGAAAATATTACTACAGATTATAAAGAGCACGGTAAGCTTCTGGCAGACTATGCAATTTCTCTGATGAATAAAAATCTGGAGACCGTAGAGGTAGATCAGATCCAAACCCGGCAAACGATCTACCAGGGTCAGGTCAACCATGCCCAGGATCATTTATATGCGCATGCCCTGGAGGTTTGGGGCGTATGGAAAGCAACGGGAGATGGTGATGCTACCACTGAGGCAGGCAAGCCCTACGGTATCCGCAGCCGGTTCCATGCCAGCGCCATCATCAGCAATATGAAGCGGGACAGCAATCAGCCCCGTGAACTCAATGCGATCCTGCTGGGCAAGGATGTGAGCCTGGTAACTGCGCCCAACGAGCTGTTTGACACCAACTCTGTTTGGCTGGAAGAAAACGCTCCCACCAAGTATACCCTGACCCTGGGCTATACCAACGGTCACTACGGCTATATTCCCTCTGCCTATGCCTGGGAGTACACCTGCTATGAGACGGATATTACCTATCTTGTGCAGGGCACAGCCGAACAGTACCAGGAATGTTTCCTGGAGATGATCGAAGAAATGCATGCTCAGTAAAGGAGACGCAACGATGAAAAAATCATTAATATGGTTGATCGCTGTTGGCGCAGCCGTGCTTTTGGCAGCCATTGCTGCAGTGTTGCTCTTGGGCAATGATAGCACAGATGAAGCAGCTGCGCCCCAGGTAAGCTTTGACCTTTATTGGAATGTTGAGCCCTCGGATTACCGCACCCAGCGGCTGACCCGCTTTGCTAACAGCGATGGCATTATCTATGTGACACTTTCCCACAACGGTCAGCAGGAGCGTTATCCCATCAAGGAAGATGTGCTTCTGGCAAATGCCATTGACCAGATGGATGTGATGTGCCTGGAATTTGATGCCGATGGCTACATAACTGCTTGCTACAGCGTGGATGAATTGGGGGGCAGGATCATTGCCAAGGACTATGTGGTAACCTCCGTGGAAGGCAATACCGTTACCTGTAATTCTGCCGGCTCCGGCTTAGGATATGATGTGACCTTTGAGCTGAGCGAGGATATCGACGTATGGAATGTATCCACCGAAGATTTTACCTGTGGCATGGCAGGCCAGCTCCATAAGGACGATTTGGTTACCATTGTCCAGTCACCGGATCAGCGCGTCTGTGCGGTCTATACCTCTGTGTTTGAAGGCCCTCAGGACATTTACTGGAATGTGGACAGAAAATACAATTCCGTCACAAAAACCACGACCCGTGAGATGGATGTAGGCGGCGGTTACACTATTTCCGTGGCAGTAAATGGAGAACTGACTACAGTTCGCACCCGTGATTATCAGATCGTACAGGCTATGGATGCCATGGTGGCAAAGTGCTTTGGCTTGGAATTCGACGAAGAGGGCATGGTATCCAAGGTGATCCATGCCGGTACAGCGGCTGGCGGCGGCAGCTGTGCCAGCTGGTACCGTGTAGATGCGTATTCTGCGACCAAGATATCCGCCACCAAACCCAGCAACGGTGCAACCTATTCCGGTGTGGTATCTCCCAATGTGATCGCCTATGATGTGAGCGGACATGGCAGCTATATAGGCGAGCCTACCACCGTCCGTGTGGGTGACACGGTTCACTGCTTGAAGGATTCCCTGGGGCGCGTGGCCATCGTATTTGTGGTCAGACGCATAGTGGACTCTGAGATATACTGGAATTTAGAGCGCAAATGGGATAAGACGAACAGCGTCACCACCCGCAAGCCTGCTTCTGACGGCTGGTACTATATTGATGTGGCTGTGCTGGGCAAGCAGATTACCGTTAAGACCCAAAATAAAGAGCATGTCCAGGCCATTGATGAGCGTCCTGCCAGATGCTTTGGCTTGAAGCTCAACGGTGATGTGATTGAAAAGGTATATACGCCCGATTCCGTCACCGGCGGCGCCACCTTCGCCAGCTGGTATGATGTGACCGCTATAGACGGTAAGACCATTACCTGTATCAAGCCCGCCACCGGAGATGTTCGAACCGGCACTATGCTGGATGATTGTGAGATCTATAATGTCAGCAGTCTTGCTGGGGTGCAAGGCGAAGTTACAACGCTGCAGGTGGGCGATAAGATCCACTCTCTGAAGGACAGCAATGGCAAGATCTGCCATATATTTGTGGTCAACCGTTATGTGAATTACCCCACATACTACAACCTGGTTCGCAAGTGGGATGATGCCACCAAGTCCACTACGAGAACTCCGGACAGTGATGGCTATTATGTGTTCGAAATGGCATATAACGGACAGATCGTCACCGTAAAGACCAAGAGCAAGTCCGTTGCTAACGATATTGACTCTCAGACTGCACGGTGCGTCGCCTTGAGCGTATCCGGCGGTATTGTCTATAAGGCGATTCATCCTATGTATACTATGGCATACAAGGGAGGACCTACCTCCAGCTATACCACAGTGACGAAAATCTCCGGAAATGGCTTCCGCACCCAAAAGGTCTCGGGGGGCGTGGTTACCAAGACCTACAATGAGACCATTGCTTCGAATTGTAAGATATACAATGTCAGCAGCAATGTGATCTCCCATAAGGGTGAAGTAACCGCATTGCAGGTAGGCGACTATGTTCACTGCCTGAAAAACAGCACCGGTCAGGTTGCACTGATCTATGTGCTAAACCGTTACGAGGATCTGGGTGTGTACTATAACCTGGATCGTATGTGGGATGATGCTGCACAGATCACTACCCGCGTTCCGGATGCGGAAGGTAACTATGTGTTCCGCATGGCCTATGACGGTCAGGAAGTTACCGTCAAAACCGCCAGCCTGGAAGTGGCTAATGCCATAGATTCTCAGATCGCCAGAGTTGTAGGTCTGGATTTTGACGGCAACGGTTTGGTGATCAAGGCCATCCATGCCCAGTATACCCAGGAATGCCGGGGTGGTATCGGCGTCAGCTATGCAACAGTTACAGCCATCAACGGCAATAAGGTAACCACGGAAAAAGACGGTGTCACCACCACCTTTACCATTTCTGAAAATCCCAATGTTTTTGATGTAAGTGTCTCTTATGAGGTCAACCAGGGCGAACGCACCACCTTGCGTGTGGGTGACTATATCCACTGTCTGGAAAATAAGGATAACGATGCCCACTACATCTATGTGCTGCGGCGTGTGGCAGTTATTGAGCCTGTAGAACATAGCTGTCAGCATGTTTTAGACCCTGTGACCTGGTATGAATGGGACGGTGCCTCCACACCGGCAGACAGCGGCTACTATGTGCTGACCCAGGATGCGGTTCTGACCGAGAGCATCACCATCCCCGAGGGCAAGGAAATTACCATCTGCCTGAACGGACATACGGTGACCAGCGATGTGCGTATGTTCAAGATCTACGGTACTTTGAATCTGTGCGATCATAAGGATGCTGAAGGAAATTACAAGGGCAAACTATCCAGCAGCTATTCCAATACTGTGGACGAAAATGGCAATGTGACCACTAAGGCCTATGGCGCATTGGCATACCTGTATAACACTACTGCTAGCAGCCGGCTGAATATTTACGGCGGTATCTATGAGCATACCGGCCAGACCTTCCGCGGTGGCCTGGTGTACATTGGCAATAAGCAGGATGTGCCGGAAAACACAGCGTCCTTCTATTTGTACGACGGTGTGCTGACCGGTGGCAACGCTGTGGAGTTTGGTGGCGCGGTGATGGTAACCAACAATGGACATTTCGTCATGCAGGGCGGTAAGATCACCAATTCTCAATCGGCTTCCGGTGGCGCAGTTGCCATCAATAATAACAATGCCTCTATTGGAATTTCTGGCGGCGTGATTACAGGCAACGCTTCTACAGGAAATGGCGCAGCCGTTCATATGGACTACGGCCTGCTGACCATGAATGGCGGTATGATCGTGGGCAATACTGCCACCGGTAGTGGCGGCGGTGTCAATGTCCAGGGCGGTCGGTTTGAGATGACCGGCGGCAGCCTGGACGGTAATACCGGCGATCAAGGCGGCAATATCCGCATCAATAAGACCGGTACGGTGATTTTGGAAGGCGATGCCAAAGTCATCAACGGAAATGCGAAAAACGGCGGCAATATTACCATGTTCGGTAAGCTGACCGTTGCGGAAAATGCTGTGATCACCGGCGGTAAGGCCACGGGCTTCGGCAGCGCTATCAGTGTGTTCTCCAATTATGCGGATTCACAGGTAGAGCTGAATATCCTGGGCGGTACTGTGGATGGCGTTGTTCGCTTTAACAGCAGCAAGGGTGAATCCGTGGTCATGAACATCCTGGGCGGTACTGTGGAGCAGGTGGACTTTGAGAAAAATGACAACGCAGTGGTGGAGCGGCAGCTTTATGTGGGCGGCAATGCCAATGTAAAGCTTGTGAACCTTGCAGAGGGCAAGGTGATTCAGATCCATGAAATGGGACTGGAGGATACTGCCTTCATCGTAGTGGCCATGGCGGATATCTCCTCTGCCTTTGCCACCGTTACCGACCCTGCAGATGCTGCCTGCTTCCATCCGCAAGATGCAGAAAAGTATGCTGTGGAAAATGTGGATAATCAGTTGTACCTGGTTTCCTTGCAGGTATCCCACACCCATTGCCTGTGCAACGGCAAGGCTGTGGAATTGGGGGAGCATGTGTGCGAGGATACCGCCACATGGACAGCCTGGACGGATAAAAATGCGTTGCCCACTGAATCCGGCAGCTACTATCTGGATGTGGATGTGACCTTAAGTGCCATGTTTGAAATGAAGGGCAAGCTGGATCTGAAGCTTTGCCTGAACGGTCATACCATTACCGGACCCGGTGGCGGCGTGCGAGCCTTCCTGCTTCGTGATGCAGACCTGCATATCACTGATTGCCAGGGTACCGGTGTGATCACCAATGCGGTCACTGATACCTTGACCGGCGGTCTGATCTACCAGTACAGCGGCAGCAGCTGTAACCAGTACAATAACTCCGTAAACCTGTATGGCGGTACACTGACCACCACCGGCACCGCAAGATCCGGCGGCGTGGTGTATCTGGGTAACAATTATAATGCGCCCTATTACGCCACCTTCAATCTGTACGGCGGCACTATTACCGGCGGCAAGACCACCTCTATGGGCGGTAATATCACTATGACCAACCATGCGGAATTGAACGTATATGGTGGCATTATCTCCGGCGGTGAAGCCGGTGGTGTGGGCGGAAATATCTCCCAGAATGCCAACGCAGGAACCCTTCGCCTGTTGGGCGGACAGATCATCGGCAATGATGTATTTGTGGATGAGACCGTGATTTTGGGCGGACAGATAAAAATCGACCGCTTGAATTTGAAGGACGGTCACAGCGCAACCCTTAGTGATACCTTGCCCCTTACGGGCCAGGCATCTGTGGGTATTGTTAAGAGCAAACCGGAACTGTTTGCTACCAATGTGGCAGACGAAACCGTGGCAGAATTCTTTGTGCAGGTTGGAACTTCCTGGTCTGTAGTATACGATCCGGAAGCAAAGACCCTGTCTTTTACCCAATGACCCAAAATCTTCCCGGTCAGCACCGCTGACCGGGAAAGCAGAAGAATTCACCATAATCTGTGGGAACACAGGAGGAAATTTATGAAAAAACAATTACTGGCAGTTTTGCTTGCACTGGTGGTGCTGGTGGGCGTGATCGCCATTTCCACCGCGGATGTACAAGCACAAACTGAAACCATCCATTTGCTTTATGATGACAGAAAAGAGCTTTCCGATCTCATTGGCAAGTCCGCTTCTAATGTGAGTATTAGCAATGAAACCGTCAAATCCAATGCGGTGGGCTCTGCCCAAAAGGATTCCCATGTGCTCACTTATGAAAACGGCAGGCTGTACGCAGTCGGTGTTGGTACGGCAACCCTGACGGTGGATGGCACTGCTTTTCAGGTGGAGGTATCCGCTGCACCCATCTCCTTGTTTATGATCACCGGTCATAGTGTGGGAGCCGGTCAGGAGGGTACTGCCAGCCAGTCCGTTGTCGTAGAGGCAGGACAGGCTTACAGCTCCTACTACGTTAAGAGCCTGGATACCGATAAGGTCAATGGCTATGGCCTGGGCTATGGCTCTGCTAACCGGGCAGGGGAGAACTCCAATCAGTACAACAGTACCGGCATTTTGGATGCCTTCGCCGCCGGCAATGGCGGCACCGTTGGTGTTGGCTCCGGCTTTGCCGCCCGGTGGATCGAGAATACCGGTGAAAAGATCTGGGTACTCAATGCGGCTGTACCCGGTTCCTGCATCAACCAGTGGAAAGCAGGTCAAGCCGGTCACCATACCAGCGGTGCTTATGCCTATAATTACTATGATAAGGCCGTTGAGATGTATCAGTGCGCCCAGCAGATCCTGAAAAACGAGATCGCTGCCGGTCACTATACCCTCAGCCACATGGGCATTGTTCAGTTCTCCGGTGCAAACTTCTCGAACCGCTATCCGAATTGGACGCTGGATAGTCTGAAGCAGGATTATACAGATCTGTGGAATGGTTTCCGGGAAGCCTTTACTGTGGATATGGATGGAGACGGTGACACGGAGACCGTCGAGACGCTGGCGCTCGTTCCTTTCTGGAGCGATACCAGCAAGACATTTACCAACGAAAAGGCTGCAAACTATTATATGTCTGCCAGCCAGGAATGGCCTGACATCTTTGTAGTATCCGATGTGTATCGTAACTGGGTGACAGTTGACGGCTTGGCATCCTTCCCCGCCATCGACTATGCAACCAACAGTGGTGAAACTTTGCAAGTTCCCACCTCTGTGCGGCATACTTCTCAGGGCGGTACCAGCGATTTGAGCGTATTCTGCCCTAAGGATACTGCCCACTTGAGCCAGGTGGCCTATAATGCCGTAGGCTTTGACATCGGCAACAACCTGTATACCTATTTCTATGAGAATGTTTCTGCCACCGAGGCACATTTTGAGAATACATCCGCTAAGGATCTGACTTCTGTGACCCTCGTTCCCGGAGAGCAGATCTCCATCGTGCCTGTGGTGAAGCCGGTTTACGGCAAGAATGTGACCCTGGCTGCGGAAGGCGCAGTTTCCCTGGATGGCAACTGCATTATCGGCAAAGAAGCCGGCTCTGGTCAGGTGAAGATTCTGATTGGCGGTCAGGTCGCAGATACTTTGACCGTAACGGTGGAAGAGAACGGACATGAAGCACATTGTGCCTGTGGTGGTCATGCCAATGGCATGAAGGATCATACCTGCTCCACTTTGTCCAACTGGACAGCCTGGACCAGTAACAATTCCTTGCCCACCACTTCCGGCAACTATTATCTGACGGATCATGTTACCTTGAAGACGGCAGTTACCATTGCATCCGGTGTGGATGTGAAGCTGTGTTTGAATGGCTTCAACATCACCACCACCGCAACCGGTGCTCGCCTAATCAACCAAAAGGGCACTTTGAGCATCACCGATTGCCACCCGAAGTCCGGTTGGGGTACGCTCAGCAGCGCAATTACCACCAAGTTTGCAGCCATCATGTATACCTATGAGGGCGCTGTGACCAATCTCTACGCAGGTAACTATGATGCCTCCCGGGCAACCATTACCCAGGGCGGTGCGATTTTTGTTCAGGGTGGTATTTTGAATGTGTACGGCGGCATTATCACCGGTGCCAATATGGTGACCCATGCGGATGTGTCCGAAGTTCGGGGTGGTGTGATCCACCTGCTGAAGGCGGCTAAGCTGAACATGTATGGCGGTACGCTCCAGGGCGGCGCAGGCGATGTCAATGGCGGCGGTGTGAGCGTCAAGGGCGGCACGACCTTTAATATGTACGGCGGTACCATCACCGGCTGCACCGGAGCAAACGGCGGCAGCGTGTATAACGAAGGCACCTTCACCATGACCGGCGGTACTATTACCGGTGGTACGGCAGACTGTGGCGGTAATATTTACCAGGTCAATGCAACAGGCTCTGTGACCACCATTTCCGGTGGTATCATTTCCGGCGGCAAGACCTCTGCCACAGCCTCCGGCAACAACGGCGGTAATATCTACATCCATGGCACCAATGATGGCAAGCTGGGTCATGTGGTCATCAACGGCGGCAAGATTTCCGGCGGTATGGCTAACCAGGGCGGTAATATCTACACCAAGGGTCTGCTGGAGATCCATGGCGGCACCATTCAAAACGGTGAGACCAAGGGCAGCAGCAACTGCGGCGGTAATTTGATTGCCGCGATCCTGGTCAGCAGCTCCACCAAGGAAAATCTGACCACTGTGACCATGTCCGGTGGTGCGATCACCGGCGGTAAATCCACCAATGGCGGCAATGTCCAAAATCACGGCAACTTTACCATGACCGGTGGTATCATCTCCGATGGTTCTGCCACCGTGGGCGGTAATGTCCGTTTGTTCCGTCCCGGTGTGTTTACCCTGGATGGCGGTACTATTGAAAACGGTACAGCTACCAAAAACGGCGGTAACTTCCAGGTGCTGGGCAATACCGCAACCACTTCTTATGCCCAGGTAGCTACGCTGAATATTAAGAGCGGTAAGATCATTGGCGGTAGTGCTGTCAACGGCGGCAATATCATCATTGAACGCTTCAGTATTGTCAATATGGAAGGCGGCACGATTTCTGGCGGCACAGCTACCGAAAATGGCGGTTGTATCTATATCTATTCCCAGTATGCAGACCGCAACCTGGATGTCAATATCTCCGGTGGTGAGATCATCAACGGCACAGCGGCTTTGGGCGATGGTATTTACATCACCGCCGACGAAGGCGCACAAGCCCCGGAACTGACCATCAGCGGTAATGCAAAGCTGAACGGTGAAGGCACAAGCCTGTATGTGAACAATGCATCAGATGTGAAGGTGCAGTTTGCCGGGCTCACCGGTGCGGACACCTTGATCCTGGCAGATGCCGCAGATAAGAGTGTGGCATTTGCCACCGCAGATGCAGATTATTCAAACCATGTATTCTGTGCCGACGATAACTATTTGGTCACCTACACCGACGGTCAGCTGACATTTGCCCTGGATCCCAATCCCAAGGTGGCGGCGGTGTACCAGGGAGAGAAGCTGCTGGCAAGATATTCCTCCCTGGAGGCTGCTCTGGTAGCCTGCGGCAATGGCTATGTAAAGCTGCTGACAGATGTGGAAACAGACTGCGTGCTGACCGGCACCGCATGGATCGACCTGAACGGCTTTGACCTGAGTGGTCTGACCGTCAGCGGTACTCTCTACGGCATGGACAGCACCACTGCAGAGTATGACAATGCCAATGTGGGCGTTCTGACTGCCACCGTCACAGAGGGCGGACAGATCGTGAAGCATTGCATGACCACCGAAGAGCAGTTCGGTGCAATTCACCGTTATTTGACAGTTGCCAAGGACGGTAGCTATACCTTCCACCGATTCTATTTGAGCATCACCAATCTGACCATTAATCCTGCCACCTATGGCATCGGCTATAAGGCAGAGTTCTACGGTGACGATACCGTAAAGGCACAGCTGGCTCAGGCCAACGCCTTTGGTTATCAAATGTGGATTGAGGGCAACAAGAAACTGACCCGGGCATACGACTCGGATCAGTTCGGGGAAAAGACCAAGGTCACCCTGCGGATCAATCATTTCCTGGATCCTGCCAAGGATGAAGCCTTTAACCAAGAGCGGGCCAATATCCCGGTCAATGCCAGTGTGTTCATTACCCTGGCATCCGGCGAAGTCATCGAAACCGATGCGGCCAGCTATTCCTTTAAGGATATAACTGAGCTGGCTGCCAATCAGTATGAAAACTATAATGCCCAGCAGCAGGCTGCTTTGGATCAGCTGGGTCAGCAGTTTAACGGTATGCTGTTTACCTGGGCAGCACCCCATATCCATCACTTGGACAGCAGTTGGACAGCCTGGACAAGCACAAATTCCCTGCCTACCACCACCGGCAAGTATTATCTGACCGGGGATGTCACATTAAAAGGTACAACTACCATACCTGTCGGTGCAGATGTGCAGCTGTGTTTGAACGGACATGATATTACCACCACATCAAACTCCAGCCGACTGATCGGTCAAAAAGGTACATTCAGCTTGCTCGATTGCTGTGCTCAGTCCGACGGAGGTACACTCAGCAGTGCAATTACCACCAAATATGGTGGCATCATGTATACCTACGAGGGCTCTGTCACCAATATCTATGCCGGTAATCTGGATGCTTCTCAGGCAAATATTACCCTGGGCGGTACGGTGCTGGTTTATGGCGGCACTCTGAATGTCTATGGCGGCAATTTCATTGGTGCCAATATGGTGGCCGATTCGAGTGTGACGGAGGATCGCGCCCGTGGCGGTGTCATTCACCTGCTGAAAGCCGGTGTGCTGAACCTGTACGGCGGCACCCTGCAGAGCGGTACCGGCAATGTGGATGGCGGCGGTGTCAGCGTAAAGCCCGGTACCACCTTCCATATGCATGGCGGCACCATTACCGGCTGTACCGCAGTAAATGGCGGCGGTGTATTCAACGAGGGCAATTTCACCATGACCGGCGGCACCATCGAAGCTTGTACCGCCACGGCAGATGGCGGCAGCGTGTTTAACAGTAAGGATTGTACCATTTCCGGCGGCGTCATCAAAACCGGTGCGGCTGTCAATGGTGGCAATATCCATAACGAGGGCGTGTTTGCCATGACCGATGGCACCGTCAGTGGCGGCAAGGCCGACGCAGGCGGCAACATCCACATGACATCATTGGCTTCCGCCCAGTTGATGCTGAACGGCGGCACCATTACCGCAGGTCAGTCCAGGACTCACGGTGGAAATTTGTACCTGGTAAATGATGGTATCTACACCCTGAGCAATGTGACCATTTCTGACGGCTATGCGGCAGGAGACGGCGGTAATATGTACCTGTTCACAGACATGAACATTGCACATTTCACCGAAGAAGAATTTGATATTTTGCTGCATAACTGTACCGTCACCGGCGGCCAGGCCGACGACGAGGGCGACAGCATCTATGTAATGGAAGCAGATCTGACCATTTCCGGCAGCACCGTCATCCACAATGCAAATGGCGAAAGCCTGTATTTAGGAGCCGGTGAAAAGGTGGTGCTGAAAGATCTGACTGCTGATGCCAAGGTCTATGTATCTATGGCGATCCCCGGCACCTTGAGCGACGATACCAAGTATCTGAGCAACATCCATGCCGATGATACATCTATGGAGCTGCAGCTCGTTGGCGGCGCAATAAAGCTGATCGATGAAGCAACTGCTGCCAATGTGCCCACACTCAGCGGCTTCAGTATCGGCTGGTACAGAGGTGACATTACACCCACCGAGCCCGTACCCCTGGACGGTATGGGCAACGATGCAGGCCGTATGGACAATTGGGAGATCAAGACACCCTTGCAGGCCGGTGTAACGGTCATTGCCGATGAGACCGGCATTGAAAACGCCATTATTTTGGTCAGTGTAGATACCTTGTTTATTCAGAAGGAACTGTCTGACAACCTGGCCCAGGCTATCTCCGATGCAACCGGTGTGCCGAAGAATCGGATCTTCTTCTCTGCATCCCATTCCCATTGCGCTGTGGCCCACGACGAGCCCTATGAGCAGACAAGAAATTACCTGGAGGATCTCTATACCAATGTGACTTCCTATGCCGTGCAGGCTGTGGAGGATCTGGCACCTGCCACCATCCAAACCGCATCTATTGATGTGATCGCTACAGACGGCTTGAGCCTGACCGCATCCCGCCGCAATATCGGCGATGACGGCAATGCTTATTCTAAGGTGGATGGCAATGTGCCTTCCGGCGCAGAGCGGGAATCCGCAACCGATCCCCAGATGCAGCTGATCCGCTTTATCCGTGAGGATAAAACCGATTTGGTGCTGTCCAATTATCAGACCCACGGCACCGGCTGGGGCAGCGCCACCGATGGCTTTGTGTCTGCGGATACCTGGTATTATTTCCGTAACACCCTGGAGGCTTCCATGGAGGATACGGCCTGTACCTTCTTCTTAGGTGCCAGCGGTAACCTGAGTCAAAGTAACAATAGCCTGATCGCCAAGTTCCAGTCTGTGGACGGCAATACCTATAAGGCGTATAACTACCTGGGTATCGACAAGTGCCTGGAGGGTATGGGCGCGCTGCTTACCAGCTATGCATTATATGCGTTTGACAATTACGCAGAGGATGTGCAGCCCGGTGCGTTGAGGGTCATCAACACGACCTTTGAGACCGAGGATCGATATAAGGCCGATAAGCAGACATATAAGCAAATCGATATGGATCTGAATGCCATCGCCATTGGTGATTCTATTGCCTTTATTACCGCGCCTTATGAGATGTACCACGAAAACGGTCAGCAGATCAAGGCATATGCCCAGACCCTGGGCTTTGATACCTGCTTTATTCTGACCAACTCCATGGGTGAGAACAAGTACATCGCTTCCAACAATGCCTTTGAAAATGACTCCACCGACGGAAAACTGACCAGCTTTGGTGTGCGTACCTGCCGTTTCAAGCAGGGAACCGCTGAGGCTCTTATCGACCAGTTTGCGGACATGCTGGCTCAAATCAAGGGCGTTAGCCCCGCAAACACCATTTATAATACCTATACCGTATATGTCCGGGATCAGAACGGAAATGCGGTGCAGAATGTAATGGTGGAACTGGTTGGCGGCGGCAATACCCGTAATTGCTCCAATGCTGACGGCACAGTGACCTACTATGTCTACGAAGGCATCGAGTATGCCATCAATGTAGTCAAGCTTCCCAGCGGCTACACCTATGACGGTACTGTAGTTTCCTTTGATGAAAACAACACAGTAACCATCACCGTAACAGTAGAATAAACACAAAAAGGAACGACCGCAAGGCCGTTCCTTTTTGTGTTTATGTAATTAATTGTACAATTCTCTGAGCATTTCCACCTGGGCATCGGCCACGGCTTCACCGGTGCCGGGGGCAAAGCGGGTAATGTCCGTTTCGTAGCAGGTGTACTTGTAGGCTGCTGCAGAGGGCAGGTAGCCAATGTGGTGGTAGCAATAGCCCAGCATCATGGTCATGGGGAAGGGAGAATTCTCCTCCATGCGGACACTGACCGAGTCGAACATCTCGCCAGGGAAGGTGACAAAGGCGAAATCCTTGCCCAGGGACACGGCATTGAGAATCATCCAGCCGTCGTCCTTGTCGTTACGCCGGGAGTTCCAGTAGACGGCAGCGGCATGGTACACGCTGCGGATGCCATAGGGCTCGCTCATTTGGGCACAACGCTCCTTGTCAAAGGTGGTATCCCACACATGGCGGATCTCCCGGGCAGGCTCAGCCAAATGGTCCATAGTGTGGTTGATCTTGCCGTAGAAGGTGATCTGCTTGGTTTGGATTTTGCCAGCCTGGGCAGGGAAGGTATGCCGCCGCAAGCATTCAGCCGCATAGCCTGCCAAAACCGTGCCGTAGCTGATGGCGCTGGTAAAGCGGCGCTCGGAGGGCATCCGGGAATAGGAATTGATATTACCGGAAGCACCCTGGAAATAGACGGCGTGGCAGTCAGTCATAGTCTCCAGCGCCTTGCGGAATGCACCGGGGAAATCCGAGGACAGAACATATTTCAGTCTTCCACCGTCAAAATGGGGATGGGCGCGGAAATTGGCTACAACGATGTCCTTGCCACCCTCTCTCTGGAATTGCACAATATGCAAGGTGGGATCGGCCTTGGTGGCGTGATCGACCAAAATCGTATTATCGGGGTCACCGAAATTGTCGCCAATGTAGCAGATCTGACCGGTTTTTTCGTGGGTAAGCTTGTAGCGGGCCTTGTAATGCTTCACAAAGTTCATTCCCTCGGTCTCGATGGAACCGAATCGCATAGTGGCTGGCTTGCGATCTTCCAAAGCCTCCTTGCAGGCAACAATAACGGCATTCAAGAACTTTTCCCGAAAACGCATAGCTTCCGGAATGGTGTCTGCTTTGCCGATACCGGGTGCCGCGTGGGTGTGGGTGGCGGCCATATAAATATGCTCCTGGGGAATACCTACGGCATCGGCTACCTTTTGACGGCCAACCTCGTGGAAATAAGGAGGGATGGTGCAAATATCCATACTCACCATCAAAACGGTGGTGTCATCAGAGTCGGTAATGGCCACACAGGAGGCACAAATATCCTGCGCGATAGACTTATGAAAGCGCTTAGGCTCGTTGCTGTAGCCGGTCAGCGGAATGGACTCATCGGGCGTAACCACTTGACGGTTAAAGCCTACAAAAAGCTTGGAATACATCATTATTTCCTCCTGTTTTTGAGTGCCCTCATTATATCATTTTCAAGCCTTGATTGCAATATTTTTTGTGCAGATGCAGGGCTTTTTGAAGCAAAAGTGGGGTAAAAATCGTAAGAGTGAGCGTTTTAAGCTTATATGGGTCAATTCCGGGTCACACGATGTGAAATGACCCATTATGATGCGCTATGAAAGGCTTGAAAAACGCCGATTTATGGCAAGAAACAGAACAATACCAAACAATATAATGCACTACCTTACAGCTCATCGCAATCTCATAACCCAGAGACCGTAGGTTCGAGTCCTGCCTCCGCAACCATAAAAGTTCAGAAAACCACCCGGTTTTCGGAATTTTTCTTTGTTTATAGGCTAAAATAGTTGCTCCTAATTTTGCCCGTCATACCCTAACCCATATTTAGACCCATAATAGGTTAGTTCCCAGTGGACAAAGCATCACAAAACAGCATCTAACGGCTCTGGATTCTGAAAATCTTTGTTGCAAAACACGGTTGCGGTCATAGGCTGATATGAGGTGATCGAATGCAATATTGCAGAAAATGTCCGGATGCGGTGGCGCGAATTCACGGCGGAATGGAAGCGCCAGAGTTATCCGGATGCGTTCAGTTTTACCAAGAGAGCGGATGCGTGTTGATCGTGGCAAGAATTTCCGATCTGCCAAAAGAAAGTGGAACTGGATTTTACGGATTTCATATTCATCAAGGAGAGAGTTGCTCCGGAACGGACTTTTCCGAAACAGGAAGTCATTATAATCCTATTGGTCAGGCACACCCGAAACACGCAGGTGACCTGCCACCATTGTTGGAGTGTCGGGGAAATGCATATTTGTCCGTAAGAACGAATCGGTTTTCTGTGAATGATATTATTGGGCGAACTGTGGTCATACACGGTGATCCGGATGACTTTCATTCTCAGCCTGCCGGTAACGTCGGAAAGAAGATTGCCTACGGTGTGATTCGCAAAAGGCACGAATAGTTAAAAGGGCGTGTTGCAAAATGTGCCGAATAAAAAACACATCAGCTGACCCCGAAAGGGGTTGGCTGATGTGTCTTTTTGCGGTAAAATTGAATTGATGAGAAACAATCTAAACACGCAACAGCCCCTTCGAATAGTGCTAAATCTATCTGTTAAGCGGGAGAAAACTGACAGTACACGAACTGTATCTCAGTGCAATCCTTGACCTATACGACCGCAGAATCGTTACCTTTGTCATTCGTGACCGCAACGATAATCCTCTTGTATTCGACACCCTGGATGCCGCTGTTAAGGCCAATCCTAACGCACACCCCTTGTTCCATAGCGACAGAGGGTTTCAATACACCAACCGAGTATTCTACAACAAGCTGAAGAAGGCGAAGATGAGACAGAGTATGTCCAGAGTAGCCAAGTGTATTGACAACGGGCCAATGGAAGGCTTCTGGGGAATTCTAAAGCGCGAACGGTATTATGGCAGACGATTCACAAGCCGTGAGGAGCTTGTGCACATGATTGAGAACTACATCACCTACTACAACAACCGCCGGGTACAGCGCAACCTGGGCGTGCTGACACCGATGGAGAAGCACTACAGCTATCCATTGGCGGCATAAAAAGACTTCCGGCAACCCAAACCGGGTCACCGGAAGCAAGAAAACTTTTATTTTATTTCACTGTCCACTTGACGGGGAGCAGTTCAATCAACCTGCCGGGCTCGGCTTATACTGTAATCGTCGCTATGTATTGCACGGTTTGGATATGGCCGGTGGCAATACGGTTATGGCGGGTGAATCTCATGGTTCGTATGGGGCATTTGTTCTTGACCATCTGGCCGCCGACGGAACCGGCCTCACGGGAGGTCAGGTGACCGTTGTAGCCGTTGGTCAGGTTAACGCCGACCTCGGATGCAGCCTGCATCTTAAACTGCTCCATAGCCTGCTTAGCGCCGGGCACATTGATCTGGTTATTGCTCTTCATAATCGTATTCTCCTTTTCTACGTTCTCAGGAAAGTCCAACGCTTTCCTGAGAAAGCATTTTTCTTTCCGCAAACATAGCTTTGCCGCTTTTGGGCGGAATATGATTGTTTCTTTTCGGAAGGAGAAGAAAAATTTGGAAATTGATGGCTACTACCAAGCTGATCTGCCCTTCCGTTAAGAAAACGCTGTCGTCCTAAGAAGTCATTTGCAACTATTTCTACCCTTCCGGGTCAATTGGGCTGTTCTGCTGCCCCCAAGAGGAGGGTAAAAAATGGGAAACAATCAAATTTTGCCTGCCAATTGGTTACAATAAACAAAAAAACCACGCTCTTTGGCTGGATGCTTATGAAAATATTCCTCACGAAACAGAAACTTTTTCACATTGTATCTGGAACAGAAACCCTGTATGATAAAATCAAGACGAACAATATGCGCAATACCGTCTAATACTCAAAAGCGAGGTAAAAAACAAATGAAGGAAACATTTGTAAAAAGAGTATTATTAATGCTCTTAGCAGCAGTCATGATCTTTCAAATGATGCCGCTGAATATCCTGTCTGTTTCGGCAGCGGATGAGGCTCTGCAGATCACCGCAGAGAAAACCACCATCTGCATTTATGAGCAGCAGCAATTGACCGCAAATCTGGATCTGTCCCAGCATGAAGCGGTGTGGTCCAGCAGCGACGATACCGTGGTTTCTGTGGATAACCAGGGTAGAATCAAGGGCTTGCAGGCAGGTACAGCCACCATTACCTTGACTGTGGATGGCACACAAAATGCCAGCGTTGCCATTACGGTGCGTCCTTTAACAGACTACCGGCTGAAAAAGACTTCAGGTACTGTGACCTTTACCAACGGCATTGAGCGGCTCAGCGGTACTGCTTCTATTGCGGAGTTGTACACGGATTCCACCTTTGCCACAAAGATCCAACTGGAAGAAGGCGTGTTCTCCGCTGATGTGACCATGCCGGCGGACAACGGCTTCCGCTTGATGTTTGGTCGCAGCGGCTCTGCCAATTACTATTCCTTCCGTGTGCTTAAGACCGGTGGAACCACTCTTCTGAAAACTGCGTCCTCCAAGGAGACTACCCTGGCAACCAAGACCTTATCTGCCTTTACTGCCGGACAGGTATACAATGTAAAAGTGGTCATGCAGAAGGTGGATACCGCATTGCAGATCGACTGCTTTGTGGACGGCAAGTGCTGTGTCAGCTATACTGATGAAAGCCCCTTGACCGGTACAAATGTGGGTGTCAGACTGAATACAAGTGCCACCACGGTCTATGGCTATTTTACCAATTTCTATGTGCGCCAATCCAGCGAGGCTCTATCTGCGGCGGACATGGAGGAAGTGATCAACAAGGTTTACGATTACACCTCCGAAAACATGTTCACCTATAACAATAACTGGATCGAGGCCACCTATTACTTAGGTGTCATCGAGGCATTCCGTGCCACCGGCAATATGGAATATTACAATTCTGCCTATGATTATGCCGAGGCCTTTAACTGGAAGATCAATCAGAATTATTTGACCGGTTATGTGGACGATCTTGCGGTGGGTCTTGTGTATGCAGAGCTCCATGACCTGGCTTCCGACAGCTATGACTATAAGCTGGACAGCGCCAAGCTGCAGTTTGACTATAATGTATCCCGGGGTTCTTATAACTACTCATGGGTGGATGAAATTTACATGGGCGGCTTTACCGCAGAGTATTTGTCCCGGGTTACCGGCGATGGCAGATATTCCGATGTGAATGTTTCTTCCTACACAAAATGGCATGACAAGCTCTTTAATGCCGAGGACGGTCTGTGGTACAGAGACAGCCGATACATTTTCGGCAACGGCAATGATCTTTCCACCTCTCCCAACGGTTTGAAGGTCTATTGGGCAAGAGGCAATGCCTGGGTCTATGTGTCCCTGGCACAGCAGTTAAGAGATATGAGCCCTGACCATCCTGCCTACGCAGGCTATGTGAGCGATTTCCAAAAAATGTCTGCGGCTCTGATGGCATGTCAGCGTGCAGACGGCTTCTGGACCGCCAACCTGGGCGACCCCGACCACATTCCCGGCAGAGAGTCCACCGGCACCGGCGGCTTCCTGTACGGCTTGGCTGTGGGCCTGGAACTGGGTATTTTGGATTATGATACCTACTATCCTGTGGCAAAAAAGGCCTATGAGGGCATGGCTGCCTATGCAGTAAAGCCCAATGGTATGCTGGGCTACTGTCAGCCTGTGGGCGACAGTCCCGCTTCCGCCACCACAGAAAACACCAATCTGTTCGGTATCGGTCTGTTTTTGATGGGTGCATCCAAGCTGATGACCCTGTGCGAGGATTATGACAGCCAGGTACCCACCGTTTCCTATGAGGAGCACGACCCCAGCAAGGCTGTTTGCGATATTGAAGACGGCTACTATACCGGCGGCGTGCAGTCCATTATTGCCACCAACATTGCCTCCACCGAAAGCGGCAACGGTGTAGCAAACCTCATGAACTTCAATTGGGGTGGCGAGGTCACAGGTGCAAGATGGTCCGCCAAGAAAGAGGATGAAGCAGAGTATGCTGAGGTGCTCATTACCCTCAACGACACTCTGAACCTGGAAAAATTGTCCTTGGTGGCATTCCAGCACCGTGCCTATGCGTTCTCCATCGAAACCTCCGTGGACAGAGAAAACTGGGTCACTGTGGCAGATAATATGTCCGGACAAATCGTTTCCGGTGACAATTATATGACCACCATTACCCTGGATCAGGCCGTTACCGCACGGTATCTGCGCCTGCGGGTGAAGGATTGCCTCAATGAGTCCACCTCCTGGATCAGCATCAAGGGTTTGGTGCTGTATGGAGATCCTGTGGAAAAGGATACTGTCCCCACCAAGACGGATCTTTCGGGTACCTATAAATGGTCCTCCACCACCTCCGAGGTGGCAGGAAGTCCCCAGGCCGCCTTTGACGGCAATATGGATACTCGCTGGTGTGCCAACGGTGCCAACGCATTCTCGGCTATCTTGTCCGTAGATTTGGGCAGCGTGCGGGATATTACCAAAATCAATACGTATTTCGAGCAGGACAGCGAATGGCAATACACGCTCTATGTGTCTAGCGACAACGAAAACTGGACAGTCTTCGGCAGCAACCCCGCAGATATTCCCAAGCAGAAGGACTATACCAATGAAAATACCGTCCAGGGACGGTATGTGAAGCTGGAAATCAGTGCCGCAGGCCTGGATGCCAACGGCAACCCCTGCTGGGCCAGTGTTTATGAGTTGGAGGTTTTCGGAGCAGATGCTTCTGTAAATCTGGCTCTGGAAAAGCCCTGTGCAGCCAGCTCCATTTCCGCAACCGGTGCCAGCGCGGAAGCCGCTTTTGACGGCAATGTGAACACCCGCTACTGTGCCAACGGCTCTGCAATGCCCCAGACCGTTATGGTAGATTTGGGCAAAACACATACACTCAATTCCGTATATGTTCTGTTTGAACAGTATAGTAATTTTACCTATACTGTGGAAGTTTCCCAAAACGGTGAGGACTGGGAGAGCTTTGCAGTTTCCTCTGGTGAAAGCGTGTTTGAGGTGACCCATCATGGCCAGGCAGATGCCAGATATGTTCGTCTGGTGGTGACCGGTTCTTCCGGCGGTGCCTGGGCCAGCATTCGGGAAATTGAGCTGTTTGCTGAGGAAAAGGACAAAGCCGTTGCAATTGCCAACGGTGTAGAGTACCTGACCGTACAGGCTGCGGTAGATGCCGCAAACGGCGGCACGGTGAAGCTGCTGGCAGATTCCCAGGAGGAGATCACCGCTACCGGCGATCTGTATCTGGATTTGAACGGATACAGCCTGAAAAAAGCTACCGTGACCGGTACTCTGTACGGTATGGACAGCGCCACCGATGCTTACACCGCCAGCGGTGCCAAGATCGAAACCATAGAAGGCGACTATGCCGCCCACTACCGCAATGCCGATGCCAAGCGTTACATGGCAATTGCAGAGGGCGAGGGTGTATCCTTCCACCGTTTCTATATGGGCATCACCACGGTGAGTTTGAAGCCTGATGTGACAGGCTTCGGCTATAAGGCGGAGTTCTACGGTGACCAGGCTGTGCGGGCACAAATTGCTTCTATTGGCTACACTCTGTGGCTGGACGGCGGTAAAGAGGTGACTCGCAGCTGTGGCTTCAAAAACCTGCTGACCCTGCGCTTGACCAATTACAATGTGGCAGGCTATGGTGAAACTGCGGTCAATGCCAAGGTGTTCGTTACTTTGACTGACGGCTCTCCCATTGAAAGCGAAGTAACTGCTTACAGTATGCGGCAGATGCTGGAGCTGATTGCCGAAAACTTTGGCACCTATAACAAGACCAAAAAGCTGGCAGTGCAGGCCATGTGCCTGGCACAGGAAGCTACCCATTCCTGGAACATTGCGCCCATTCTCAACTGGGTCGAGGGTGTGGCTCTGTCTTCCAATTACTTTACAGAGACCGAGGGCGGCAAGTATAGCCTCTCTACCAATGCCTACACCGATGCCATGGTTGACAATGTGATCATGGAGGGTCAGACCATCCATGCCGCCAGCTACCGGGTCAAGGGCAGCATTGCGCTGAATGATGCCAACACCTGGGGACAGGCTCGCATTTTGGCAACCGCAGATGAAACCAATGGCTATGTGATCGCAGTGGAGAAGGTAGGGGAGAGCGCCTATCAGATCTTCACCATGTCTCGGTTGAACGAGAGCTTGTGGAACGATTGGCGGCTCATCAGCCATAATCAAGTAAACGGCAATCGCAACAGCATTGACTTTGAGCTGGTCGTGGACGGCGGCAAGATCACCTTCCTGATCGACGACAAGATCTGCTATGAAAACAGCCGTGTTGCCATGACAGAAAGCACCCCCGGTTTTGGTGCTTCCAATGTGGCTACCGCCGTAGTCAGCGGCTTGGATGCACAGGTCTTTGCTGATAGTGCGGAAGCACAGGCCTACCTGGCAACCAAGAGCCAGGCAGAATATGTGACCCATTTCCAGAGCCGTATGGACAGCCTGTACAACGAGTATATCGTAACAAATAGCTGCGCAGACAATGGCGGCACGCTGATTTTCGGTGACTCCAATATGGATTTCTGGGATGCTTGGGAGACCCAAAGCGGACTGACCAATTATGTCAACGGCTACAATGTAGGCATCGGCGGTACTACCACCAGAGATTGGCTCCATGCATACGATCAGCTGATCAAGCCCTTTGGTGCTGACCGCTTTGTGATCATGCTGGGCTACAATGATGTGCAGGTTTGGGGACACGATGGGGAAACTGCAGTTGAGAACCTGCGTACCCTCTTTGCAAAGATCCATGCCGATCATCCCGATGCAGAAATCTACTACATCTATAACGCACCCTGCCCCAATGCCTATGCAAACGGTGCGTACACCTCCGCTAAGATGAGTGCATTGGCCAGCGGCGTAAGAACCCTGTGCGAAGGCATTGACTATGTCCAGGGTGTGGATGTGTTTGATGTGCTCACCACTGCCGATAAGCAAAATGCGAACCCGGCCTTGTTCTCTACGGATAATGTACACATGAACGAGGCGGGCTACAAGGCATTCTCCGATTATCTGTATGAAGTCATTTTCCGGGGCGAAAACTTTGGTGATGCAGAGGGTTACAAGACCTCCAAGGGTGTGGAGCTGTCTGCAGACAAGGGCGAAAATGCTACCATTGCCTTCTTTGGTGGCGCTCCCCAGTATGCATATTGGAATGATGTCTTTACGGACAAGGTCACCTTTGAGACCGAGATCAATGTATCCCAGGTTCTGAACGATGACGCATGGCCTAAGTTTGGCCTGGGCGTGATCGGTGAGAGCGATATGGTCAAGTTCTTCGTGGATATGTCCCCCGGCATGACAGCCACCCATGTGGGCGTTGTTTATCAGCCCACCGGCGGCAGTGACGATTGGGCAAACTCTAAATCCGTGGAAGTGGCCGGCATGGCCTTCACCGGCAGCGACACTATTAAGCTGAAGCTGGTTCGTGACGGACAGTCTTACCAGTTCTATGTAAATGATGTGCTGGTGCTCTCTGACGATGCGGGCTTCCAGGCTGAAAATGGCGCCGTAGGTATCTTCTCCTTTAACACAGTGCTCACCGCAAGTAATTACACGGTGCTTGTAGGTGATGATGCAAGCGTCGAAACCACCGAATAAGACCCTATAATATGTTGCCGGTGCAAGTGTTTTTAAACAAATATTCTGCCGGTTTGCATGACGGTAAACGGTTGCAGCTCACCGGGAACCAATATGAAAAATCTGTAGCGGTTGTTTTAAAAACTTGCCTGGCACAGAAGAAAACTAAGAATCCCCCTAACCATGTTGATGGTTAGGGGGATTATCTGTTTATGCTGTGAATTATAGGATATGGCTTCGGGATTTGCGGTACTGGCTGGGGGTCATGCCGGTTTTCTTCTTGAAAACATTGGCGAAATAGTGTTCGTCCGCAAAGCCCAAGTGATTGGAAATGGACTTGATTGGGTGGGCGGTATTCTGCAGAAGCATTTTGGCAAAGCCGATCTTTCGCCCCAGCAGATAGGCATGGGGAGTTTGGCGATAATGCTTTTTGAATTCCCGGATCATTTTGGAGCGGGAAATAAACAGGGTATTGCAGATATCATCAATGGAGACTGAGGAATCAATGGCCTTGTCCAGCTCCGCAAGGATCTGCTGGGCAATGGTGGAGCCTTTGGTTTTTGACTCTGTTTTCTCCGACAGCTTCATAAAGATCTCAAACAGGTGTCTGCTGGCGGCTTTATAGATCTGATCGTTGTAAACGGAGACCTTTTCCAATTCGATGATGCTGCTCATTTCCTGCAGGATATCCGTATCATGGAACACATAGGTCTGCTTCAGGTCGTATTCGTTGAAAATATTGAAAAATACATCGCTTCTGAAATTGATCCATATTTTCTTGAAGGGATCGGATTTGTCGGCGTAGTATTCGTGGGAGGAGCCGGGCTCCAGCAGATAAACATCATTGGCCTGGAGGGTGTGTTTTCTTCCGTCAACGATCAAATAGCCCTTGCCGGACATGATGTATTCCAGAATAAAATAGGTGGCATCGGTGCGGCAAATATGGAAATTGGGATTGGGATAGGTGATGCCAAAGCTCTCAATGGTCAGTGGAACTTTTTTGGTACTGTAATAGATATAGGTCAAAACCTCATTTTCCAGGCCTGTGAAACTGGAGACATCTTTTTTTCGAATATGGTCGAAGGTGGTATATTTTTCCATTGCAAATACCCCTTATTTATGATTTACTATGAATTTATACCAATATTTAACGATTGTCAATAGAAACTGGGGATAAAAACCAATAATTTGAAATTTTTCCTCACGAATGTGAGACGAATCCATATTGTGCAAATTGGCAAGGAAACGTATAATTATAATAGAGAAATTGCGTAGGCTGAGAGGACTCGAACCGAAACAGCCTCTCAGCAGCCCTTTTTGCTGCTTTTTGCCTTATCTTCCTTGCCTTGCGTCAGCAAGGCGGCGTCATCTGCGCCAAAAATCAATCAAAAATATCATGCTGAGAGGTGCCTTGCAGTTTTCAGCCGTTTGCATTTTCCAAGACGAAGAAAATCACGCAGACAATACTTTGTGTATTATCAAGGGATTTTCTGATGTATTGGGGAATGCAAGCGTCTGAAAACCTGTTTGGGTTCGAGCCCTCTCAGCCTAAGGAGGACAATATGCTAATCAGAACGAATGTAACCGATATTGGTGACCCCTTCATCGTCAGAGCCGGTAGCTTTTACTATATGTACGCAACCAGCTTTGTGATGGATGGCTTTAAGGTTTGGAAGTCCGCAGATATGGAAAACTGGGAGGATCTGGGTGCCTGTCTGGATCTGAGTGACAGCTGGACCTGCCAGGATTACTGGGCACCTGAGGTGATTTATCATCAGAATAAGTACATCATGCACTACACTGCCCGCAGAAAGAGCGACGGCTCCCTGCGCCTGGGCGTTGCGGTCAGCGAAAAGCCGGAAGGCCCCTTTACGGATGTACATAATGGCCCCATGTTTGATCTTGGCTATGCGGCCATCGACGGCCATGTCTTTATTGACGATGACGGACAGGCCTACCTGTATTTCTCCAAGGACTGCTCGGAAAACTATGTGACTCCCACTCTGCGGGCATCCCAAATGTGCGTTTGCCGTCTGAGCGATGATCTGCTGACCATCACCAGCGAGCCTGTGACGCTGTTTGGTCCCAGTGAGAATTATGACTTTGTGATCCTGGGTGACCAGGCTTGGAACGAGGCCCCCTATGTGCTGAAAAAGGATGGGGTCTACTACATGACCTATTCCGCCAACTGCTATCACACCAGCGATTACTGCATTTGTCTGGCCAAGGCGGACAACCCCTTTGGGCCGTTCAAGAAGGCAGATGCGCCCATTGTGGTATGCGACCCCGATTCCCAAAAGGATTTCTCCGGCCCCGGCCATAACGCCTTTTTCCTGGATCGGGACGGAAAGCTGAAAATGACTTTCCACATTCATACGTATCCCGATGCGCCGTCCCCCAACCGCAAGGCAGTGATTTGCGATGCGGCTCTGGAAGACGGAACGCTGAAAGTAGCATTATAAATGATTAGGAGGAAACATTATGAAATTCACAAGATGTATTGCGCTTTTGCTGGCTCTGGTTTCTGTGCTGAGCCTGGCTGCCTGCAGCGCCGCAGGCGGCAAACCCTCAAACGGTAAAACCACCCTGCAGTTCTGGGGCTGGGGCGATGCTGTGGAAGCCGAGGTGTTCCAGGAGATCACCAACCGCTTCAATGAAACTGTGGGCAAGGAGAAGAACATTACTGTCAAATATGTGCAGAAGGCATCTTCTTCCTATTCCAGCGACGCAGCTCTGGCTCTGTCCGGTAACCACACCCCGGATATTGTCTATGTGGAAGATAAGTACATAAAGTCCTGGGCTGAGGCAGAGTATCTGGTTCAGCTGGACAGCGGCAAGTATGAAGGTTTTGACTTCGCCAATGCCGGCGGTGAGATCTGGGACAACGCCATCTCCCGTTACCGCTTTGACCCCGAGACTGCCACATCCAGCGACGACGCCCCTCTGTGGGCTCTGCCCAAGGATATCGGTCCCACCGTGCTGTACTACAATGCGGCATACCTGAAGCAGCTGCAGATCACGGAAATCTCCGTTCCCGAGAATGAGCTGGCAGATTACAATGCTGCCAACGGCACTGCCTATACCGCAAAGGGCTATGACTCTGAAAACCGTGTGTTCAACAACCGCATTGCCATGAACTGGTCTGAGATCATTGAGCTGGCCAAGGAAATGCAGAAGATCGACGGCTGTGACTACGGCTACTACAACGAGTGGTGGTATGCCTACGGCTGGTCTGTGGGCGGTGACGTGGTTGAGTACATGCCCGAGGGCTACTACAAGTTCACCCTCAACGACACCTCTGCCAACTATATCGTCAAGGACGATGTGGCTTCCGTTACCATCAATGGCAACACCTACACTGCCGGTCAGCTCATTTCCTACACCGACAAGGCAGCTATTACCGGTGCTGACAAGGCCAACCTGAACGAGCTGCCCAGCATGTACGATGCATTCCTGGAGTTCGTTGCGCTGACTGCCAAGGAAGGCTCTGTGGTAGGTACTCGCAGCGACGGCACAAAGCAGCTGGGCTACGGCGTTTCCATGGGTGCTAACTCCCTGGGTACTGCCGATGCAGAGGATTATTTCATCTCCGGCAAGTTCGGTATGTTCGTAGATGGCCGCTGGGAGGTTCCCACCCTGCGTGAAAACATGTCCGAAAGCAGCAAGTGGGGCGCAGGCTCCTGGAATGTGGCACCTCTGCCCGTGTACAAGGAGTATGACGCAGCCGGCAATGTGACCGTTCACGGTGTGGCAGGCGGCCACTCCGGCTCCATGGGTCTTGCCATTGCAGACGGCTCCGACAACAAGCAGGCTGCTTTTGAATTCCTGAAATTCGTGGCAGGCGAAGAGGGTCAGACCGCCCAGGCAGAAGCCGGCTTCGCCATCCCCAACCAGAAGGCTCTGGCCAATGAGGATGTGTTCCTGCAGCCCGACCAGGATCCCACCAACTCCATTGTGTTCGTAGAGGCTGCCGAGGTGCAGCGTCCCGGTGACTGGTGGAGTCTGACCAATTCCTCCTGGATCGACGATTGGGCCAACTATCTGAACTACACCGTTCGTGAGAATAAGGCTACTGTGGACGAAATGTTCGAAAAGTACGCCGAGGATACCCAAAAGAAGCTTAACAAGTATACGGGCTATAAGGGCTAATAACTCCGTCAGCATTGTAGGGGACGGTGAGCACACCGTCCCATACGATGAAAATGCAAAAACATGACATCGCGAAGCCGCATAGCGGCTGTGGCGATCTCCGGCGTACTAGTCAGCACTATTTTGGTGCTATGTTATGGTTCACACTGGAGATTGCCACGTCGCTTCGCTCCTCGCAATGACACAAACCTTTAGGACATCTCTAAAAACTGACCGGCGGCTCTATGGGCTGAAAGGCTTTCAACCCATAGAGGCTTTGGCCAGATTCCTTGGTATTATAATGTTTTCTATACTAGGAGGCGTTTGTTGATGAAAAAGAAAAACAGGTTGCGCAAGGAGGAATTGCAAGGCATTGCCTTTGCCAATATTCCTCTGCTCGGATTCTGTATATTCGGCTTGATCCCGTTGATCGTGTCCCTGTATCTGAGCTTTAACACCTTTAAGGGCCTGCGGATACAAACGGCGGAATATGTGGGATTTGAGAACTTCAAGGAGATCTTCAAGGATGATCTGTTCTACCAATCCCTGGGCAACACAGGGTTTGTGCTGCTGGCAACGGTGACGGCCCTGGTGCTGTCCATTCTGGTCAGCGCACTGATCGCAACCAATGTGCGCGGCGCAAAGGGCTTTAAGGCCATCTATTTTGTGCCCTATGTCTGCTCCATGGTGGCCATCACCTTTATGTGGAAGTGGATCTACGATTATAACTACGGTGTGCTCAACACCACCCTGATGGATTGGGGCTGGATCGATGAACCCATCGACTGGCTTGGCAGTGAGGATTACTACCGGACAGCCATGTTTATTCTGCTGGTATGGAGCTCCATGGGTTTTAATATCATTTTGCTGACTGCGGCTCTGATCGGTGTTCCCAGAGAACTCCATGAGGCGGCGGAAATGGACGGCGCCGGAGAGATCAAGCGCTTCTTCAAAATCACGCTGCCCCAGATCTCTCCTACGATCTTCTATCTTCTGACCGTGGGTCTGATCGGATCGCTGCAGGAGTTTACACGATTCCAGGTCATGACCGGCGACGGCGGCCCCGGCTACCAGGGTCTGACTGTGGTGTTCTACCTGTATCGGAAGCTGTTTAATGCCTCCGGTGGCTCTGATCTGGGCGTGGCCTCTGCTATGGGCTGGATCATTGCTGTATTGATTAGTGCTGTTACCGTCTTGAATTTCAAGATGCAGAGAAAGTGGGTGAATTATGATTAAGCAGAGAAGACGCAAGGAATTCTTGCGCAAAACCATAATTTACTCCGGCCTTATTCTGTTTGCGCTGTTTGTGCTGGTTCCCTTTGCCATTATGGTGCTGTCCTCTTTGAAGCATAAGGAGGAGACCATCGGCAGCTTTACCTGGTGGCCCAAGCTGGGCATGACCCTGAAGGGCTACGCCAATGCCTTTGAGAAGGTGGCTTCCTCTACTTCCATTCTGGAAGGCTTCTTCAATACCATGTGGATCATCATTCCCCCCACCATCGTGGGTCTGATGGTGTCCACCCTGGCTGCATACGCCTTTGCAAAAATGCGTTTCCGTGGCAAGAAGGTTATGTTCGGTCTGCTGATCGCCACCATGATGGTTCCGGGCATTGTGACCCTGGTGCCTTCCTACATTATTTGGGATTATCTGGGCGTTACCATTACCGCACCCTATGTGCCGCTGATGATCCCCGGTATGTTCGGCGCAGCCGCCTGTGTGTTCTTCATGCGCCAGGCCATCTATGCGATCCCAGATTCTGTGATCGAGGCCAGCCGCATTGACGGCGTGGGCCCCATTGGCTGCTTTGTCAAGATCGTGCTGCCGCTGGTGAAGCCTGCGCTGCTGTCCCAGGGCGTTTTGGGCTTTGTGGGCGGCTACAACGACTACTTTGGCCCTCTGATCTATCTGAAGTCCGATTATCAGACCCTGCAGGTGGCGGTCTCTGTATTCTCTGACCGCTATTCCGGCGACTGGCCCAGCATTCTGGCGGCCAATGTGGTGGCAATTATCCCCACCATTCTGATCTATGTTTTTGTACAGAAATACTTCATTGAAGGCATTACGGCAGGAGGCGAGAAAGGCTGATGAAAAAGAAAAAGCTCCTTTGGATCATTCCTGTGGCGGTACTGTTGATCGCGGCGATTGCGGTGGGTATTTGGTTTTGGTTCAATCAAGAGTCAGACAAAACCCTTGTCAGCGAAGGCTCCCATATTTTCTATAAAAACGAGCTGCTGACGGTAGGTGCCGACCCGGATGTGATCTTCATTTCCGAGGGTGAGGACGCAGGCTACTACTATATGTACATCACCTCTGACGACCTGCACGGTGCGGGCTTCCTGGCCTATAAATCCCGTGACCTGGTTCAGTGGGTATGTGCCGGTGTTGCGCTGAAATCCGGCGGCCATTACGACGAGGCCACCGGCTACACCACAGTGTCCTACGCCTTCTCTAACTACTGGGCACCTGAGGTCATCTATGATGCCGAGACCAAGCTCTACTATATGTTCTACACCGCCAACCGCTACGATACAAGCTTCCAGTCGGACTTGTATTTCTTTGGCGATATTGCGGTGTCCGAGTCTCCGGCCGGCCCCTTTGTTCAGTATAACAAGTACATCGGCAAAGAGCCGGTGGTGATCGATGAGGAAAAGAAGATCCTGGCCTATGAGCCTGTGTTTGATTTTTCCAAAATGGATCCCGGACATCCCCTTTACGAGACCGAGTCTGAGGGCTACATGAAGATCATTGATATGAACCCCTTTATTGACCCTCTGACCGGCAAAAAGTATGTGTATTTCTGCCACGACCTGAGTAAGCAGGCGGCAATTTCCGAATCCAATATTTATGTCATGGCACTGGGCGATGACTATATGCCGGATTATACCCAGATCCAGGCACTGACTGCACCCAACTGCCTGGAAGTGGATGGTGTGGAGAATACCACTCTCAATGAGGGCAGTACCAACGAAGCACCCTATGTGATCTATAATGAGCAGTCCCAGAAGTACTATCTGCTGTTCTCTGCCAATGCCTACTACCAGAAGACCTATTGCGTCCGGGTGGCCGTGGGCGACAGCCCCATGGGTCCCTTCCGCAAGCTGACCCAGGCTGAGGGCGGCTACCTGCTGTACGCAGACAGTCACTGGACATGGGCTTCCGGCACCGGCCACTGCAGCGTGGTCAGCCGTGACGGACAGGACTACATCGTTTACCATGCCCATCTGGATCGGGTCAACGGCAACTCCAAGCGTGGCATTGCCATGGACGAGCTGCACTGGGTAGAGAATGAAGACGGCCTTTTGGTGCCTGTGGCCAACGGCCCTTCTGCTGCCTATATGCCTCTGACCACCTATTTGTATGAAAATGTGGCATCTCAGGCTAAGATCAAGGCTGACAATATTGCCGCGGGCAAGGCTAAGGCCATGATCGACGGCATTATTTCCCACCGTGACAGCAAATTCCTGCAGGATACGGTTTTTGACGGAGATTCTGCCACCATCGAGCTGGAGTTTGACGAACCCCAGACGATTTCCGGCATTGCCGTGTACAACAGCTTCGACTACGAATATCTGTACAGCAATATTGAGTCCATCCGGCTGAATCTTGCGGACGGTGGCTACAAGCTGTACAAGGATATGGAGTTTGACTGGAGCAGCTACTACACGGAGGAGGGCTATGTGATCCCCGGCGGCAGCGTTGCTCTGGAGTTTGCGCCTGTCAAGGTCTCCTCCATCGAGATCTGCATGCCCGATGCCGGTGAAAAGTATGCCATTTCCGAGATCGCGGTCATGGCAAAGCGCCAGGACAGGGAAGAACTTCCCGACATTCAAAGCGATACCAGCTGGGCTTTGGAAGTGCCGGCAGATGACACTGTGGAATTTGACGGCATTGTGAATGCGGAAGAATACAAGGGCGACAAGATCGCCTTTGCGGACACCAACGGCGTGACCATGACCATGTACTCCAAGATGGCAGAGGAAGGTGTTTTCTTCGGCTTCCACAGCAATGATACCAATGTCTATGCCAACCCGGAGCATGCCATTTTCCAGAATACCTCTGTGGAAATTCAGCTGGGACAGGGCGGCAGTGATAAACTTAATGCCAATGTGATCCAGCTGCGCTATGGCGTGGACGGCTCTGTGGAGGGCTGGATCGGTGTGGATTCTACAGAAAATTATCAGTTTATGCGTACCTATATCGAAACCGTCAGCAAGGTGCATATTTACGGCGAATTAAACAGCTCACAGTGCACCGGCTACGATGTGGAGGTATATGTGCCCTACAGCGCACTGAATATGACGGAAAAGCCCGATAGTCTGATTTGCGCACCGTCCTTTAACACCAGAAAGGACTATGACGCATCCGGCAGAGCCACCTGGACTCTGATGGTGGGCTCTTCCTTCCAGGATCCTACTTCCTGGTACCGCATTGATGCCCAGGGTCAGACTGTGATGACCGACGGCTTCCGGGTACAGGAAAATCAAATCACCCAGACCGGCGGCTCCAACCAGTTCTATTACTTTGATGATGAACTGAGCGATGCCTACTATGTCAATGTGGACATCCAGGTGGGCGATATTCTGAACAACGACGGTTACCCCAAATTTGGTGTGGTGTCCAAATCCCTGGACAGCCTGCTGGCTTACTACTTTGACTATGCCGGTGGCAATGTCAATGCCATCGGACGGGTCAGCGCACAGACTACAGAATTTATGGGCACTGCTTGGCAGTGGGAGACCGCATCCAGCAGAACCTTCGGTATGAAATCCAGCGTGGGTCTGACCAAGGAAGATTCCGTAAATGTGGAGCTGATCCGCTACGAAAACCAGATCGTTATGCTGGTAAACGGCAGATTTGTCCTGTCGGATGTGGATGCGAAGGGTCTGACCGACGGCTCCATCCCCGGCCTGTTTTTCTTCAATACGGAGGCGGACATTACGGTCAATGTTTACCAGACAGATAAGAATTTGGTTAAGGAATACATTGCGCCCTATGTTCCCGAAATTGCCGTGGATGCGGATCTGAGCGATTGGGATAAGGAGGCCACAAAGCTGGCGTCCGAGACGGATAGCAGTAATGGTAACGCCATGACGGTTTATGCCGATCGCACCAATGCCGGTGTATACCTGGCTTATGAGGTGACCCACGGATATCAGCCCCGTGTGTATATGTGGAATGAGGGCAAGGATTCCCGGGGCGTATGGTACTACAACACCAACGGCGAATTCTGGATCAATGATACCCATTTTGCCGCCACCGCCTTTGGTGACAGCGGCTATATGGTGAAGTCCATGAAGACCACAGAGGATCTGGTCACCGGTATTTATTCCACGGTGATCGAAATCTTTGTGCCTGCGGAAATCGTCGGCACAGAGTCTGCCAAGGTGGGCTTTGCCTTCAAGACCTGTGACCGGGATTATGCGAAGGCGTCCGAAATAACGGATTCCACTATGAAATTCCGGGGAGATCCCTGGTGGTATTTTGCGGGTCGATTCCCCACGGATATGGCAAAACGGTTTGTTTTGCAGCCTGTGACTGCCGACAGCAACCCCTCCCAGCAGGAAGGCACTTATAACATCCATGTGCTGCCCACAGCCAACGGCGTGGCTGCGGTCAGTGCCACCCAGGCTGCGGCAGGGGACAAGATCCAACTGACCGTGACTGCCGAGGAGGGCTACCAGCTGGTGAATCTCACTGCCAACGGCAAGCCCTGTGCATTGGAATTTGATATGCCCGGTGAGGATGTGTACATTGTGGCACGGTTCGGCTTGCCCGAAACCAAAACGCCGACCTCCCCTGTAAAGGTATATCCCCAGGGTAAATTCTTTGGCAGCGCCGGAAGCTTCCACAGCAGCGATGTGCTGAATATGAAGACCGACAGCGGCGAAAATCCCTATCTGGTGATGGATGCCAAGAAGGCAACGCCCTTGTATGCCTATGTGAAGGGTGTCAAAGCCCAGCAGTTCTATTTTGAACTGACGGCACAGGTCACCGATATTCGCTCTGATGAGCAGTATCCCAAGTTTGGCCTTATGACCAATGACGGCAAAGAAATGGTCAAATTCTACTTGGATATGACCACCGATCGGCAGGTCGGCGGCGTGGGTGCCGTTCACCAGAAGAACGGACAGGGCGATGATTGGGCAGGCCAGTCCACCTGGAAGCTGCCGGATCCGCTGGATCTGTCCGCCGGGAAGGTAAAGCTGGGTCTGCTGCGGGATGGCAATGTCTATTATGTCTATGTGAACGATGTACTGGTCGCTTCCGGCAGTGATCTGTCCGGGGAGGATATGGCAACAGGCGTGTTCTCCTTCGGTACATCTCTGAAGCTGACGGATTATACGCTGGTAAAGAGCGGCACGGAGCTGGATGCCATGCTTTCGCAGGCACAAACAGATCTTGCGGTCTTTAACAGCGCCACACTGACGGAAAACTTCTTCACCCAAACCGCTGAGGGCGTGTACACATTGACTACGGATTCTGATGCACAGCATAAGGTAGACGATGTGATCTTCGCAGGCAATATTATGCGGGAGAGCGATTATAGCTTGAAGGGCAAGCTGACTGTGTCCCAGGCGGATGCTTGGGGTCAGGGACGGATTCTGATTTCCGCAGATGCCCAAAACGAATACTTCATTGCTTTGGAGAAGACCAATACCGGCAACTATCAGATCTTTACCATGTCCAAGGCCGGTGAAGAGGGCTGGAACAACTGGCAGCTGATCGATGATGCAGAGCAGAACGGCAGCCGCAACAGCATTGATTTTGAGATCATTGTCAGCGGTGATCAGCTGTATTTCCTCATTGATGATGCCATCTATTACACCAGCAGCCGTGTGCCTATGACCCAGAGCACCGTCAAATTCACCGGCTACAATGTAAGCACCACTGTGGTGGAAGACCTTGTGCTGGAGGTGTTTGCGGATAATGCTGCGGCTGAGGCTTATGCCCAGTCCAAGCAAAGCCGCTTCGGTGAAACCTTTGGCGTCAGCCAGGGTACATACTGGACCACAAACGGCGTAGACCTGAGTAAGGATCAGGGGCAGAATTCCACGGTTTCTGTCACCGGCGGCGCACCCCAGTATGCTTATCTGAATGACCTATTTACGGATAAATTCTGTTTTGAAACGGAATGCAATGTGGAAGCGGTTCTGAATGGGGATGCCTATCCCAAGTTCGGTATCATGGTCAAGGGAAGCAGCGAAATGGTCAAATTCTTTGTGGATATGACCTCTGCCATGACTGCTACCCATGTGGGTGCGGTATACCAGCCCACCGGCGGCGGTGACGACTGGGCCAATTCCCAATCCTGCCAAGTGCCCGGTATGGCATTTACCGGCAGCAATACAGTCAAGCTGAAGCTGGTTCGTGACGGCAGAGCCTATTACTTCTATGTAAACGATACGCTGGTGATGTATGACCAGGAAGGCTTCAAGGCAGAAAAGGGTGCTGTGGGTATCTTCTCGTTCAATGCAGCATTGACTGCCAGCCGCTACAGCGTGCTTACGGGCTCCGGCGCAGACAGCGCCATCCAAAGCGCAAAGGATGCTGTGGCAGAGCTGACCAAGCCGGGTCTGACCTGCAACTGGTTTGCGGATAACGGAAACGGCGCATATACGCTAACCACGGATTCCAGTGCGGAACATAAGGTGGACGATCTGACCCAGGGCGGTACGGTACTGCGGACAGCCTGCTACAGAGTCAAGGGCAAGCTGACCCTGACGGGTGCCGGCGATTGGGGACAGGCAAGAATTCTGATTTCTGCTGACCCCAAGAATGAATACTTCATTGCGCTGGAAAAAACCAATACTGGCAAATATCAGATCTTTACCATGTCCAAGGCAAACCAGAACAGCTGGGATGCCTGGGAGCTGATCATGCATCAGGATATCAACGGTTCGAGAAACAGTATTGATTTTGAAATCCTGGTGATCGGCAATAAGCTCCACTTCCTGATCGATGATGTTGTGGTTTATACCAAGAACCGTGTGTCTATGACGGAAAGTACCGTGAAGTTCACTGGTTACAACCGAGCCACCACCACGGTGGCAGACCTGGCGGTACAGGTTTTTGACAGCAAGCAGGAAGCAGAAGACTATCTGACAGAAAAACAATAAAAACCGATTCGCTAATGGCAAGGGCCGGGCAGCCCAAACTGCTCGGCCACTGGCCATAAGAAAACCGTGTCATCGCGAACCAGTGCGCACACTGGTGTGGCGATCTCCGGAGTACAAGTTACCACTGTGTTAGTGCTGTGCGATTATTCACACCGGAGATTGCCACGTCGCTTTGCTCCTCGCAATGACAAAACTTTAGCCGCACACTACAAAACTGACCGGCGGCTCTATGGGCTGAAAGACTTTCAGCCTATAGAGGCTTTGGTGAGATATACTTAGCACATTATTAAAAGCGAGGTACATAGTATGAACAAAACCAGAATTTTGTCCGTTCTCTTGGCACTGGTCATGGTTTTGGGTATGCTGCCTGTGAGCGCATTTGCTACAGACAGCGCAGATATGGCCACTGGCGATCCAGTAGTCGAGATCACCCATGTGAGCCTGAACCCTGCCAAGGATGCCCTGGGCTTTAAGGCCAAGGTGGAGGGCGCTTTGGAGTCCGTCACACAGATCGGCTTTGCCTTCCGGGTCAATGGGGGAAATGAAAAGATTTACACCCTGACCAAAACGCCGGAGGACGGTATTTTCACCGCCCGGGTGCAGAATATTCTTGCCGTTAAGGGCGGCGAGGCCACTTTGGAGGCCTATGCCTTTGTGGTTGTGAACGGCGAAACCGTAAAATCCGACTGGCAGACTACCTCCATGAAGGATGCTCTGCAGGCTGTGGATGCTGCATGGCATACTGCAGGCTATACCCAGGCACAGAAAAGTGCTGTCAAGGCCCTGTGCAACCAATACAAGGCCCTGGTAGAGCCTTGGGCTTTGGATAACATCTTCGGTGGATTCTTTGGAAACGCAGGTAAGTTTACTTCAAGCGCTGCCATCGACCTGTCCACCGACTGCGGCGAAGCACCCTGTTTGGTGCTGGATGCCAATAAGTCCACACCTCTGTATACCTACATCAAAGGTCTGAATACCCAGAATTTCAGCTTTGAGACCACGGTTCAGGTAAACAGCATTATCGAAAATGAGTATTATCCCAAGTTCGGTATGCTGGTCAACGGCCAGACAGAAATGGTGAAATTCTACCTGGATATGAACACCGCACTGCAGGTTTCCCAGGCAGGTGTCGTTCACCAGAATACCGGCATGAATGATGATTGGGCCTATCAGTCCACCAACACACTGTCCGAAACATTGGACATGAGCGCAGATACCGTTACGCTGAAGCTGGTTCGTGACGGCGTCAACTATTATTTCTATGTGAACGGCGCACTGGTACTCACCGGCAGTGATCTGACCGATGAGATCGGCGCAGTGGGCTTCTTCAGCTTCGGTACAGTGCTGACCCTGACGGATTATACCGTGGAGGCGGACAATGCCGTGTATCAGGACATTCTGACCCAGGCACAAGCAGATGCAGAGGCCTTCAACCAGGTCAGAAATCAGATTTTGCAGGAAAGCACCAGCTACACCGTGGAAACCCTGGAGCTGGGCGCAAAGGTTTGGAACGGCAGAGGATATACCTTTGTGGAAGTACCGGAAGAATTGATCGGACAGTCCTATTTGTTCGGAAAGATCTCCACCCAAATTGATATGACGGTAGCGCAGAGTGGTTATCTGTATGTTATGACGCCGCTTACCACCCATGCAAACTTCCCAGACAACATCCTTGCGGAAGGCTCTGGCTGGACACAGGTAAACATTGCCTCTGATTGGTGCTTCGCAAACTATAACAACCCCATCGATACCCTGGTGTTCGAGCGCAAGGTTGCCCCCGGCGAGACAATTTCCATTGATGCCAGCTGGTCTGTGGTAGTGGTTTCTGCCCAGCGTATCAATATGTATGACCTGCTGGGTCCCAATGACGGCAACACTCTGAAAGAGGTCGCCATTGGCGAAAAAATCTGGTCTGATGAGGATATGGCATATACCTTCATCAGCATGCCCGAGCAGCTGCTGGGCAAGCAGTATGTCTATGGCAGCATCAACGGCGGTGTGGATGTGACCATTGGCCGCAATGGCTATATTTATGTGATCACCCATCCGCGCAGCGACAGCCATTTTGCTTCCAGTGTGGATAACTATAACTTTAAGCGGCTGGAGCTGCCCCAGTGGACCTTTGCGGATTATTCCACCAAGCGCCATACCTGGGTCTATGAGTTAAAGGTCTCCAGCGGCGACCAAATCAAGCTGGATCCCTGGTGGGGCGTGCTGATCGGTTCTGAGACCCAACTGGATCTGACCGATAACGGCGTTACTGTGGCAGATGATGCATTGGCAGAAATTACCGCTGAGGGCTATGACTCCCTTCCTGTGGAGCTGAAGCAGCAGGTATTCTCCGACCAGGCTTCCTATTACTACCATACCATTCCTTATTGGCTGGCAGGCAAGAGCTTCCTGCGTGCACCCTTAAACGGCGGCTCTGCCACCGTCACCAAGGCCGGTAAGCTGTATCTGCTGGGCAGAAATGCGGCCAATGGACAGAAGTATCTGGATGTGGGCTTTACCCATGTAATGGATCTGGACTTTGAGCCTTGGGGCGGCACAGGTCTTGGCGGCGGCAACTTTGCTGCCATGGGCTTTGCGCTGTACGAAAAGGATGTGGCCGTAGGCGAAACTGTGACCTGGGGTCGCTGGGGTGTGCCGATTTTCTATTCCGGTAAGCAGCTGCCCCTGGAGCCTGTGAAGGGTATCAGCGGCATTGAAATTACCAAGATGCCCACAAAGACCACCTACCAGCTGGGTGAAAGCTTTGACGAAACCGGCTTGGTGGTCAGCGGTATCGATTATAGCGGAAACAAAGTGGTGCTGGACCGGGAGGAGTACCTGGTAGCCCCTGCGGTACTGTCTGCGGATGTGCCTGCGGTTTCCGTGATCGTAAACGATAAGATCTGTGTGATTCCTGTAACGGTCACCGATGAAAACGGCAATGATCTGACGGATTATTCCCCGGACGATGTTACCGGCTTTACCACTCAAAATGCCCCCATTGTGACCGGCAGCATTTCCCTGGGCACAGTGGACGAGATCGTGGCCACCATCGCCAAGGAAGAGGCGGACGGCGCCACCGGCTTTATCGTGTATCTGACCACACTGGCAGAGTCTGAGCGTACCGTAGAGAATTTGAAGCGGATCGCCGATTGCACTGAATATCCTGTCATGGCACTGGCCTACGGTAACTATGACAATCTGGAAATGCGCCTGAATCTGTGGCGCATGGCTGTGGAAGCGGGCTTTGACGCTGTGGATATCCCCATGGATACCTACAGCGTTTCCGATGCGGAAAGCAAGGCAAGCTATGCAGGCACCATCTTTGCCTGCGCTGCGCCTAAGGAAGTGTCTATGGATGCGGATGTGATCGCCCAGCAGCAGGCATTTATGGCTGAACTGCGTGCCATCAATCCCGAAGTGGAGATCCTCATGTCCGCCCATGTGGGTGTTGCATTGAATCAGACCCAGGGTGTTGCCCTGGCTAAGGAAATGGAAAGCCGTGGTGTGGACTTTGCCAAGATCGTTTTGGCAAGCACCTCCGATCTGGAAGAAGCCTTGCAGACCAATATGGTCTTGCAGGAGGAATTGAATGTTCCCTTCTTCTATAACTGCGCCGGTGCAGCCAGCAGACCTTACCGCACAGCGGCTGGCCTCATGGGTACGCAGGTAGTATTCTGCTGCGCTCCCTATCATGAGATCAACGCCTATGTATATGACTACGCAAAGGTTCTGCGTGAATTCTACAACACCATTCCCGAACTGTACCGGGAAGTCGTGGACGAACCCACAGTGCAGCCTGATGGCGTAGCCCTGTCCGAGAATTACTTTATCCAGACCGAAGAGGGCAAGTATAGTCTCACTACCAATAGCTACACCGATGCCAAGGTGGATACTGTGGCCATCGACGGTGAAGCCATTTGCGCAGCAAGCTACCGTGTGAAGGGTACGCTGAACCTGGCCAATGCGGATACCTGGGGACAAGCTCGCATTTTGGCCACTGCCGACGAAAATAACGGTTATGTGATAGCCCTGGAGAAGGTAGGGGAGAGCGCTTATCAGATCTTTACCATGTCCCGGCTGAACGAGAGCGCATGGAACGATTGGCGGCTCATCAGCCATTATGAGGTCAACGGCGATCGGAATACCATCGATTTCGAACTGGTTGTAGACGGCGGAAAGATCACCTTCCTGTTGGATGATAAGATCTGCTATGAAAACAGCCGTGCTTCCATGAGCGCAAGCACCCCCGGTTTCGGTGCTTCCAATGTGGCAACCGCCATTATCAGCGGCCTGGACGCACAGGTCTTTGCCGATAGTGCTGAAGCACAGGCCTACCTGGCAACCAAGAGCCAGGCAGACTATGTCAGCCGTTTCCAGACCCGTATGGATAGCCTGTACAACGAGTACATCGTAGAGAATAACTGCGCCGACAATGGCGGTACGCTGATCTTCGGTGACTCCTATATGGATTTCTGGAGCACCTGGGAGGGTCAGACCGGCCTGACCAAGTATGAAAACGGCTACAATGTGGGCATCGGCGGTTCTACCACCAAGGATTGGCTCCATGCATACGAGCAGCTGGTCAAGCCCTTTGCAGCCCAGCGCATGATCATCAATATCGGTTACAATGATATTAATGTCTGGGGCGACGATGGCGAAGAATTTACCCAGAATCTGAAGACCCTGTTTGAAACCATTCATGCGGATTTCCCCGAGACGGAGATCTACTATATTTACATCAATCCCAGCCCCTCTGTGTACGCCAACGGCGCATACACAAACCAGAAGGTAGAAGATGCCATCAACCGTTCCAAGGAACTGGTTGCCGGGCTGGATTATGTGACCGGCATTGATATTTTTGATCTGATGACCACAGAAGACGACCTGAATCCCGTGGCTGCCTACTATGTCAGCGACAATATCCATCTGAGCGCAGAAGGCTATAGTGCTTTGAGTAATTATTTGCGCCAGGTCGTTTTTGGACTGGAGCCGGTAGTAGGTTATCATTTTGGTGATGTAGAGGGATATATCACCACAAGCGGTATTGACCTTTCTAACGATACAGAGGAAAATGGTATAGTTTCCGTTGTAGGTGGCGGTACCCAGTACGGTTATCTGAAAAACAGCTTCTCTGATAAGCTGTATGTGGAAGCACAGTTCAATGTTTCTCAGATCCTCAATAGCGATGCGTATCCCAAATTTGGCTTAATACTTAACGGAGCTACCGAAATGGTCTCCTTCTATGTGGATATGACCACTGGCTTGACATCCGAAAAGGTTGGTATTGTCCATTACCCCTCCGGTCAGGTTTACGATTGGGCAAATTCCGTGCAAACAGCAGTTTCCGGTATGAGCTTTACAGGGCAGAATAAGGTCAAGCTGGCGGTGGTTCGTGATGGAAGTGATGTCTACTTCTATGTGAATGATGTGCTGGTCATGCAGAAGATTGGCGTGCTGGCACAGGAAAATACAGCGGCAGGTATCTTTACCTTCAACACTCAGCTGACGGTCAGCAATTACATTCTGAAAACCGGTGATGCAGCTGCGGATGCCATTGCCAAGGCAAAAGCTGACTGCGCATTCTTTGACAATGCCGATGTGGATCTGTCCCGGGATTACGGTGCCAATGTAGGTACTGTCAATGTCAACACCGGCAAAAGCGAATATGTCTATGTAAAGGATTTCAGCAAAAAGGATTTCTATTTTGAAACCAAGATTCATGTGAATGAGATCTACAACAACGAAGCTTCTCCCAAATTCGGCATTTTTGCTCAGAATGATACCACACGGGAACATTTCTATGTGGATATGACACCGGGAAAAACGGCTTCTGCGGTGGGTGTTATGACTGCTTCTTATGCCGATGGCACTTGGACGGACAATTGGGACGGCGTAAAGTCTCAGACCGTAGAGGGCATGAGTTTCGCAGGAAGCGGCGAATATGTGACCCTGGGACTGAAGAAGGAAGACGGCCGCTTCCTGCTGTATGTCAATGGCCAGTTTGCCCTTTATCTGGACAGCACAATTACCGGTGATGCCTATATTGGCGTTTTCGGCGTTAATACCGGTATGGAGCTGAAGGAATACTTTGTCAATATAAAAGAAGGCATTGACAGCCTGCTGACCTTGACCACCGAGGGTGAGATCAGCACCGTGGAAATAGGAGCCAGCATCTGGAATGGTGGCGGAAGTCGGGATTATGTATTCTATGAAATGCCTTCGGCATTTATAGGAGAATCCTACATCCGAAATGAGATGATCACCGACATCAGCTTTGATGTGAAAAAAGATGGCTATATTTATGTGCTGACTACCTACAGAGGCCACTCCCATTCTATTGCCAATAAATTAGAAGAGAATCTGTACGACAGAATTGAAACTCCGGGATGGTATTTGGCGGATTATACCAGCAAGGTCGATTATTGGGCATACGAAAGAAAGGTATTTGCAGGTGAAACCGTCACCATCAATGCCAATAATGGCTGGCATATGGTTGTGGTATCTGAGCTGCCGCTGGACCCCACAGTACATGAGTTTGACCAGTATGTGTTCTCTGATGCACAGCTGGCGGTCTTAAAACCCACTGAGGAAAGCGGTGGAACCGTGGTTACCGCTGAAATAGGGGAGTTGGTGTTCTTTGATAAAGTTGTAGAACTGAAAACCTTGCCGTATTGCCTGCAGGAAAAATCCTTCATCCGAGAGAATTACAAAGACGGAGTGGATGTGGGTGTAACCAAGTCCGGTAAAGTGATCTTGATAGGCAGCACTTCCACGAACCGTAAAACATATTTTACCGAAACATGGGGCTTTACCTATGTGCAAGATCTGAAGGCTGCCTATGGCTCTATCCTGGATCAAAGCTCTTATGCAGGAAATGGATACGGACTGTATATAAAGGATGTAACAGAGGGTGAGCAGATCACCTGGACAAACACCAATCTGTGGTTCTTTACTATGTTCCAATCCACTACAAAACTTCCGGCAGAGCCGCCGGTTTCCATCGAGATCACACAGATGCCCACCAAGACTACCTATCAGCTGGGCGAGGACTTTGATCCTACCGGTTTGGTGGTCATGGGTACGGATAAGTATGGCAATGTGACTCAGCTGGATGCAAGCCAGTATGTGACGGTCCCGACTACATTCACCGCCAATGCGCAGGCTGCATCTGTCATTGTCGATGACATGATTCGGATCATTCCGGTTACCATTACGGATGAAAACGGCAATGCGCTCACGGATGACAAGGCTTACAACACTTCTGATTACTCAACACAAAAGGCTCCGCTTTTGAACGGCAGTGTCAGACGATCCACACCGGAAGGTGTCATCGCGGCCATTGCTAAGATGGAGGCTGACGGCGCAACCGCCTTTAATGTGAACCTGCTTTGGCTGGAAAGCCAGTATCGCACTTATGAATCCTTCAAGAAGATCGCCGATTGTACTGATTATCCTGTGATGGCAATTGCCTACGGCGGTGAAAGCAATCGGGAATACAGAATCGGTCTGATGAAGACGGCGGTGGAGGCTGGCTTCGATATCGTGGATATTCCCATGAATACCTTCGATGCGGACTCCCAGGCAACCTTGGCAGGTACTGTGTTCGAAAGCGCAAATCCTGCGGAAGTTTCCATGGATGCGACGGTCATTGAACAACAAAAAGCACTGATTCAGGAGTTCAAGGATCTAGGTGCGGAAGTGCTTATGTCTGCCCATGTAGGCGTTTTCCTGAATGAGAGTGAGGGCGTTGCCCTGGCAAAGGAAATGGAAGCCCGGGGTGCCGATGTGGCAAAAATGGTTCTTGGATCTGCTACAGTTGAAAAGCAGAAAATTATTATGCAGACCAACCAGACATTGCAAAATGAGATTGGTATTCCGTTCTACTTCAATGCTTCCGGTACTGCAAGCAAGCCTTACAGAACGGCTTCCTGCCTGCTGGGTACCCATATGATCTTCTGCTATGCGGAATATCACGAGAGCAACCTTGAAACATATGACTACATCAAGGACCTGAAGGAAATCTACGGAGATTTAGCCGAAACTACCGAATAAATCTCTAATCTAACGGCTATGGCCGGGCAGTTTAGTCTGCCCGGCCAGGAGCCAAAAGCCTTCCCCTCTGGGGAAGGGGGGACCGCTTGCGGTGGATGAGGTGTGAATATGCCACCTCATCAGTCAGCATTGTAGGGACTGGCCTCCGGACAGTCCGCAAAGCTTTTGGCGCATCGAGATCCGATTTTGTTTCGGACCGTCGAGGACGCCGGTCCCTACAATGCCAACGGAACAACTGACCGGCGGCTCTATGGGCTGAAAGTCTTTCAGCCTATAGAGGCTTTGGTGAGATATCCTTAGCAAAAAACGAAAAAGCGAGGTACATAGTATGAACAAGACCAGAATATTGTCGGTTCTTTTGGCACTGGTAATGGTTTTGGGCATGCTGCCTGTGAGCGCGTTTGCCACAGACAGCGAAGATACGGCCACCGGCGATCTGGTAGTCGAGATCACCCATGTGAGCCTGAACCCTGCCAAGGATGCCCTGGGCTTCAAGGCCAAGGTAGAGGGCTCTTTGGAGTCTGTCACCCAGATCGGCTTTGCCTTCCGGGTCAATGGGGGAAATGAAAAGGTTTACACCCTGACCAAAACACCGGAGGACGGTATTTTCACCGCCCGGGTGCAGAATATCCTTGCCAATAAGGGTGGGGAAGCCACTTTGGAGGCCTATGCCTTTGTGGTTGTGAACGGCGAAACCGTAAAGTCCGACTGGCAGGCTACCTCTATGAAGCAGGCTCTGCAGGCTGTGGATGGCGCCTGGAATACCACAGGCTATACCCAGGCACAGAAGCTGGCGGTCAAGGCCCTGTGCAACCAATACAAAGCACAGGCAGAGCCCTGGACTTTGGATAACATTTTCGGTGGCTTCTTTGGCAATGCTGAAAACAACAGCTCCAGCGACACCATTGATCTGACCAATGACACCGGTGATTACACCGGTACGGCAACGGTTTCCGAAAACGGTATTTCCTTTGGCTATGTGGACAGCTTCCGGGAGGATGTGTTCTACTTTGAATCCCAGTTCCATGTCAATGCCGTGGCAGAAACAGAAAACTGGCCCAAGTTTGGTCTGTTTGTGGAGTCCGGCAATGTCCGTGAGTACTTCTATGTGGATATGTCCCGAGAGCTGAGCGCATCTGTGGTTGGCCGCATGACCAACACTGACGGCGTGGACGATTGGGCCAATGCCGTATCTGCCAATGTGGAGAACATGGCTTTCTCCGCAGAAGGCCAGACCGTGAAGCTGGGCGTACTTAAGACCGGTAAGCGGATGCATCTGTTCGTGGATGATCAGTATGTTCTGTCTGTTGAGAGCAACTTTAGCGGCAGTGCGCTCACCGGTATTTTCAGCTTCAACACGGGCTTGGTTGCCAGCGAGTATTTCGTTGACCTGTCCCAGAACACCCTCAATGCCAAGAAGGAACTGATTCCTAACCATGCGCTGGCTGAGAATTTTGGCGGTGTAGAGGGCTACGGCACCAGCAATGAGATCGACCTGCGCAACGACAACGGTTCTGAACCCTCCATCCAGATCTATGGCGGTGCGCCCCAATATGCCTATCTGACCGATGTGTACACCGATCAGTTCTGCTTTGAGACTGAGATCAATGTATCCGCTGTGTTGAATAATGATAGCTGGCCCAAGTTCGGTATCATGGTCAACGGAAGCACCGAAATGGTCAAGTTCTTTGTGGACATGACCCCCGCTATGACCGCTACCTATGTGGGCGTTGTGTATCAGCCCACCGGCGGCGGTGACGATTGGGCAGGCTCTAAATCCGTGGAAGTGTCCGGTATGTCCTTTGCCGGCAGCGATACCATCAAGCTGAAGCTGATCCGTGACGGCGGCGCCTACTACTTCTATGTAAACGATGCGCTGGTGCTCAATGATGATGCAGGCTTCCAGGCAGAGCCCGGTGCTGTGGGCATTTTCTCCTTCAATGCCGAACTGACCGCCACCAACTACACTGTCGGTGTGGGCCAGCAGGCCGTGGAGGAGGGCATGACCATCGGCATGACCCAGAACTGGTTCGCCCAGGGCGATGAGGGCGTATACACTCTGACCACCGATTCCGATGAACAGCACAAGGTGGACGATCTGACCCGTGGCGGCATTGTGGTTCGTGAAGCCAATTACCGTGTGAGCGGTAAGATCACCTTGAGCGATGCTGCTGATTGGGGACAGGCAAGAATCCTCATTTCTTCCGATGCCCAGAATGAATACTTTATTGCTTTGGAAAAGCTGCCTGCGGGCAATTATCAGCTCTTCACCATGTCCAAGGCAAATCAGGACAACTGGGATAACTGGGTCTTCCTAAACAATGTGGGCAGAAACAGCCAGAACTTTGAAGTGGTTGTCATTGGCAATCGGTTGTATTTCCTGCTGGGTGACATGATCTGCTACGAAACAGACCATGTGGCAATGACCGAAAGCACCGTGAAGTTTACCGGCTTCAATGTGGGTACGACTACCGTAGAAAACCTGGACCTGGAGATCTTCTCTGACGCTGATGCGGCCGCTGCCTACATTGCAGGCAAGGCTTACAGACCCGAAGGCACCCAGGAAGCCCAACTGACCACCAATTACTTTACCGAAAGGGGCGAGGGTGTGTACACCCTTACCACCGATTCCGATGCCCAGCATCTGGTAGATGATGTGTTGGCAGACGGCCTGGGTATGCGGGATGATTTCTACAGCGTTCAGGGAAAGATCACTTTGACTGACGCCAATGAATGGGGACAGGCAAGAATCCTGGTTTCTGCCGATGCCCAGAATGAATACTTTATCGCTCTGGAAAAGCTGCCCTCCGGCAATTATCAGATCTTCAGCATGTCCAAGGCAAACCAGGAAAGCTGGGATGTCTGGCAGGCCATTGCGGACGAAAATGCCAACGGCACGCGCAACAGTTTGAACTTTGAGCTGATCGTCATTGGCAATCAGGTACACATGCTGGTGGATGGCAAGCTGATTTACAAGACCACCCGTGTGGAAATGACCGAAAGCACCGTGAAGTTTACCGGCTACAATGTGGGTACTACCACGGTGGAAGACCTGTCTCTGCGCAGCTTCTCCTCCCAGGAGGCTGCGGAAAGCTATCTGCAGAGCGCAAACACTACCCAGTCCGTCAGCTATAAAAATCAGCTGAACACCATCGGCGCTGACCCCAGTGTGGTGGCCATCACCGAGGGCAAGGATGCAGGCAGCTACTATATGTATGTGACCTCTGACAGCTTGGGCTGCACCGGCTATTTGGCATACAGATCCTGGGATTTGGTGAACTGGGAATGTGTTTCCACCGCCTTGTCCGCCGGGGAAACCTATTATGAGGAGTCCACCGGCCGCAATATCGCTCCCTATCTGACCACAGATTACTGGGCACCGGAAGTGATCTATGATGCGGAGGATAACCTCTACTATATGTTCTACAGTGCAGACCGCTATGACGATGCCGGTTATTTCTATGGCGACATTGCGGTGTCTTCCGACCCTGCCGGTCCTTTCGTTCCCTATAACAAGTATTTGGGCAACGGCCCTGTGCTGATCAATGCGGATGAGAATACTTGGGCATACAAGCCTGTGTTCGATTTTGCCAAGATGGCGGAAGACCATCCGCTGTACGAAACCGCCAGCGAGGGCTATATGAAGGTCATTGACCTGAGCCCCTTTGTAGACCCTGTGACCGGTGAGAAATATGTGTATTTCTGCCATGATGTGAGCACGGCCCTGGAGGTTACCAATTCCAGCATTTATGTGATGAAGCTGAACGCGGACTACACCCCCGATTACACCAGCGTCACATCCCTGACCACAGCGGAAAGCGTCCTGGATGAGGGCAAGGTCAACGAAGCGCCCTTTGTGCTGTATCAGTCCGGCAAGTATTACCTGCTGTACTCTGTAAACAGATATTATCAAAGTCGGAGGCCAAGC
>JAZNHQ010000049.1:0-3233 GCA_045577035.1 Faecousia sp.
GTCACTACCCGACAGGAATCGAAGATGATTCAAACAAATTCATATTTATCGCTCTGTTGCGGCGGTGCGCAAAGGCCCCCTTGTGTAAAGGGGGCTGTCGAAAATCTCCGATTTTTGACTGGGGGATTGACAACCCCTCCGAGCAAAATCAAAGATTTTGCCCACCTCCCCTTACACAGGGGAGGCTTTGGTACGGTGGTAAACGGAACGATAAATTGAAATTTGAAGTGCTAAAGCATGGAAATATTTGTTGAAAATGAAATGATTTTGTGATATTTTTAAAATGTATATTTATGCCCTAAAAAACAGAAAAAAGGAGCATTGAGAATATGAAGAATTTAACGAAACGCGGATTTTCCTTAATTCTGGCTCTGGTTATGTGCCTAAGTGTGCTTTCCGGAATCCAGCTGCCCGAAGCAAAAGCGGCTACTGTGGAGTACCGTTATGGCAGTACCTCCGAGTACAGTAATTGCAGCAATGTGATTTATAACTGGGGTCAGCGTGGTACAGCAGCCACGTTCCTGTCACCCAATGCCGAAAAGTTCTATTCGGACAATAACACTTCCTATAGTGCCTTGTCTGCGTTGAAGGGATCTTCCACTACCAGCTCCGTCCCCTCCAGCGCGCTGTTTCAGGAGTTGCGGACGCTGATGACGGAAAACCATACCTACATCAACAGCTACGATGCCAGCCGTGACATGTTTGCCTTTACCGACTGTCAGAATAGCGCACTGACCTCTACCAAGATCTCTTCCTTCTATTCCGGCAATCAGATCGGTCCCGCCTGGGACAGCGGCTCCACCTGGAACCGGGAACACACCTGGCCTAACAGTAAGGGTGATGCCAATGGCAATGGCGAAAATGACATTATGATGCTGCGCCCTGCTTCTTCCAGCGAGAACAGCGGCCGTAATAACACCGCTTATGGCGAGTCAAGCAGCTATTATAACCCCAACAACGCCTCCGGCGGTACCTATGACCTGCGTGGTGATGTGGCCCGTATCGTGCTGTATGTGTATGTGCGCTGGCAGGATACCACTGCCGACAATGCTGTCTTGTTCGGCACCGATGGCGTGATCGAAAGCAAGGAAGTGCTGCTCCAATGGCTGAAAGAAGACCCGGTCGATACCTGGGAGCTGGGTCGTAACGACTCTGTTGAGTCCATCACCGGCACCCGAAATGTGTTCGTTGACTATCCGGAACTGGGCTTTATCCTCTTTGGAGAAAGTGTACCTGTGGATTATCAAAGTCCCTCCAATAATTCCGGCGACAGCGGCGATACCGAAACAGTCACCGTTTCCTTTATGGAAAACGGCAAGCAGACCCTGTCTTATTCCGTTACCACCGGGCAGAGCATTGAAATGCCTGCCGCCAGTGTAACCCCCGACAGCGGCTACAGCTTTGCCGGTTGGGTCACAAGCACCGTGACGGAAACTGCAACCAAGCCCACAACCATTTATGCTACCGGCACCACTTATGCTGCTCAGGAGCAGACCTTCTATGCCCTGTATACCCGAGTGGATACCACCAGCGGCAGCGGCAGTATCTATACCTTGTATTCCGGAAATATCACCGAGGGCGATTATGTAATCACCTATACTGATTCCACCGGCACCGGTGCCATGGAGGCGACCATCAGTTCCAACCGCCTTGCGTATCAGCTGGTGACGGTAAACAACGATCAAATTGTCGATCCTGATGCGGCCATTGTTTGGACTATCAAAGCCAATGGGGATCATTACACTATTTATAGCTCCGGCTATGCCACTGCCAGTTATACCAGCAACCAAATGGTTCTTTTGAATTATTTGGGTAGTGACGGATATGGTCTGTGGAGCATCAGCGGCACGGAAACCTATAACTTTGTAAATTCCGCAAACGGCAAATATCTTCGGAAGAATTCCACCTACGGCTTCTCCGCGTATGCCAGCTCAACCGGTGGACCTCTGACCCTGTACAAGGCCACCACCGGCACAGCCTATTATACCACCACGACCTCTGACTGCCAGCATACCCAAACCACTCTCAGCGGCAAAGTAGAGGCTACCTGCACTACCGCCGGTTACTCCGGTGATACCCTGTGCGCATCCTGTGGTGTTACTATCAGCGAAGGTGTTACCGTAGCGGCTACTGGTCACGACTACAGTGCTGTAGTGACCGCACCTACTGCAACCGCTCAGGGCTATACCACCTATACCTGTACCACTTGCGGGGACAGCTATGTGAGCGATTATGTGCCTGCCTTGGGTCAGGATTATACGGTCAGCTTCAGCGTACCGACAGGGATCGGCGCGGTTGCGTCCATGACTGGCAACAGCAGTGGAATTACGCTGCCCACGGCTGATGCACCCGATGGCTATACCTTTGTGGGCTGGACAACCCAAGCGCTGGAGGAAACCACAGAAGCACCCACAAGCTATACCGACACTTACATTCCTACTGAGAATACGACGTTGTATGCCCTCTATGCCCGTACAGAAACCACTGGGCAGGGGAGTGGTGATTATGAGAAGGTTACTACTGCCCCTGATGATTGGAGCGGCGAGTATGTAATTGTATACGAGGACGGTTCGGTTGCTTTCAACGGCAACTTAGCCAAGTTGGATGCTGCCAACAACAATGTGGGTGTTACCATTACCGATAACACCATCTCTGCATCTGTGGCAGAAGGCTATCAATTTACCATTGAAGCGGTAACCGGCGGTTATTCCATCCAGTCTGCCAGCGGTTACTATATTGGTGCAACATCCGACAGCAATAGCTTGAACACCAATACCTCCACCGCATATGTCAACACCTTGTCCATGAACGATGACGGTACTGTCAATGTGATCGGTTCCGGTGGCGCATATCTGCGATACAATTTTGCCAGCAACCAGCTGCGTTTCCGTTATTACAAGTCTTCCACCTATACAGGGCAGAAAGCAATTTGCTTGTACAAAAAGAGCAACGGTAGCACCATTACCTACTATGCCACCTTGACAGCGCAGGAGCCCACTGTAGAACTGACCCATATTACGCTGAATCCTGATCAGGATGCGTTGGGCTACAAGGCTGCTGCTACCAACCTGCCCGAGGGTGCCCATGTGGAAATCAGCCTGTGGGTTACCGAAAATGTGGTCGTTACTAAGGCTACGGATACTCTGCGTTTGATCAACATCATGGCCAGCAATGGCGGCAAGACCACCGTCTATGCCAAGGCAACCATCGTAGATAGCGAGGGTAATGTGATC
>JAZNHQ010000050.1:0-2531 GCA_045577035.1 Faecousia sp.
CCTTTTGGGCCCGCCAGGTCCAGTTATTGTCGGTCATGGTGCCGGGGAAGTTCATCCGGCCCTCGGCCCCCAGATCCAGATAGTCCTGCATGGGCACGATGGCCATTTCGGACACCGAGGACATGGCGGTGCGGATGACGCCCCACACCAATCCTTCCCCTTCTGTCAGGGTCATATACTCCGTAGCATAAGCAATTGCTTCTTTGCTTGCGGTGTCAAACCACTGGCGCATGGTCATATTGTCGTGGGTGCCGGTGTAGCACACGGAATTAGCGGGGTAAGTATGGGGCAGGTACTCAGAGGGCTCTCTGGAATCAAAGGCAAACTCCAGCACCTTCATGCCGGGCCAGCCGGAATCGTCACGCAGGTCAAGAACCTCCTGGGTCAGGAAGCCCAGATCCTCGGCGATCAGACCCACCTCTGGCAGTGCCTGCTGCACGGCGTTCACAAAGCCCATGCAGGGGCCCTTCACCCAAGTGCCGTTCTTAGCGGTGGTGTCACCGAAGGGCCCGGACCAGTAGGCCACAAAGCCACGGAAATGGTCGATACGAATCACATCATAAAGACGGGATGCAGCCGTCAATCGGTTGATCCACCAGCTGTAGCCGTCCTGGGCGTGTACATCCCAGCGGTACAGGGGGTTGCCCCAAAGCTGGCCGTCCTCGGAGAATGCATCCGGGGGGCAGCCTGCCACAGCGGTGGGAGTCAGACTCTCGTCCAGCTGGAACAGGTGGGGATTGCACCATACCTCTACAGAATCGTAGGGCACATAGATGGGCACATCGCCGATGATACGAATGTCGTTTTTATGAGCATAGGCCTGCAGTGCATTCCACTGCTTGTAGAACAGGTACTGCACAAAGCTGTAGAATCGGATCCGATCCTGCAATTCTTCCCATGCCTGGTGCATGGCCTGGGGCTCACGGCGCTTCAAGGATTCCTCCCAGCTGTACCAGGGGGCGCCGTTATTGCGCTCCTTCAGAGCCATAAACAGAGCAAAGTCCGGCAGCCAATGGCCGGCCTCTGCGCAGAAGCTGTCAAACTCTGCCGAGCCCTGGAAACGGTCATAGGCCATTCCCAAAACCTTCAGACGGTTATTATAGAGCAGACCAAAATCGGTCTTATCCTCACGAACATTCCAGGTGATGGCTTCCAGCTCTTCCCGCTTCAGCAGGCCTTCCTCCACCAAAAGCTCCAGGTCGATCAGATAGTGGTTGCCTGCGTAAGTGCTGCAGGACTGGTAGGGAGAATCGCCGTAGCCGGTGGGGGTCAGGGGCAGAAGCTGCCAGTGACGCTGACCGGACTTATGCAGAAAGTCCACAAAATCATGGGCAGGCTTACCCATGGTGCCCACGCCGTAAGGGCCGGGCAAAGAGGTTATATGCATTAAAATGCCGCTGCTTCGCATGACATTTCTCCTTCTATTCAGATTGATGCAACAGTATATGCAAGGGCAACGCATCCGGTGAGTATAAACCTCCCCTTGTACATACCATAACATTGTAAAGATTACTATTTTTTTGTCATTTTGTCAAGAGGAAACCCACGGGTGTTTCCTCCCAAAGCGCATTTTAGAATGGGTAATCATCGTTTTTGCCCTGAACCCTTCCCCTTTGGGGAAGGGTACGTGGACTGTACGATAGATTGAGATTTATGACATGAAACACGATCTGCTATCCAATTGTCAAGAAAAAGTACGCATATTCGGGTAGACAAGCAACAACTGCCATGGTATTATTAATATAGAAATTGGGAGGTGTGTTTATGAAAAAATACGGTCTGTACATACTGGCCGCGGTGCTGGTCATCGTAATGATCGTGGGAATCATTGCGGCTGTCTGTTTCTTTGATTTCCTAAAGCCGGGCGTACATAGCTTTGGCGGATACACAAGGCTGGATTTCCAGGAAAAGGTATACTTTATAAATGCTGACAATTATGAGGTCAGCGGCAGCAGCAACGTAACGGTCTGCGGCTTGGTACAGCCGGAGGATTCCTCCGGGGCAAGCAAATCCTTCCGTGGCAGTATGAGTGTGGCACAATATCCCCTGTCCTTGGAGGACAGCTATATTACATTTACAGCCGCCGCGTCCGACGGTGTGATCTCCGTCACCAGCTTGCACGCCGATGAATTTACCCAAGTCCCTGTCACATATTGGCTGCACATGTCCGAAGACGATCCGGATATTTACGCGGTATACATCCATTTGGAAGACGGAACCTCTGTCGTTGCCTATCCCGGCCAAGACGAACAGGATGCCATTGCAAACTGTAAGGCATACTGGAAATGGTTTCCCGGGGACTAACTGTGTCCTGCGCCATAAAAACGCTTAAAACGCACATTATCCCCTGCTCATTGAGCGGGGGATATTTTTGAAGATATGGTTAATTCCAATTTATCGCTGTGTTCGATGATGCATTGCACCCATCCCCTCTCCCGGGGAGTGCTGCAGAGCGCAGCGAATTATCAATAGTCGATTGCCGGGGGCAATCGCTCCTTAAAAACAGGTGTCAGCGAAGCTGACGGGTGAGG
>JAZNHQ010000051.1:0-4189 GCA_045577035.1 Faecousia sp.
CCTTGCGTAGCAAGGCTTTTTCCACCTCATCCGTCAAAAATCAGAGATTTTTGCCACCTTCTCCTCAAGGAGAAGGCTTTGTACGCAACTTTCTATTTATTTGTTCTGTTTTGGCGTTTGGCGGCTTTTTTGACACTCTGAGGCGTGCCGAGGCACGCCTTTTGGGATATATCAGAACTTCTCGAAGCCTACCAGCATACCGCCCTTTTCGGCGTAAAAGCTGCACAGGCCCAGGCATTCTTTGATCTTTACCTGTGCCTCAGGCAGCTTCTGCATAATCAGATCACGCAGCTCCTTAGCCGCGCCCTCATTGAAACAATGGGCGATCCGCACTTTTCCCTTGCGCAGACCGGCAGCTGCCATATGCTTAACGATAGCTGTCAAGGACCGGGCCTGGCCACGGCACTTATCTGTAGGCTCCAGGGTTCCCACATCGCTGGCCTTGCCCACGATCCGAATACCCAGCAAGGTAGCGATCTTGGCCACTGCCGGAGACACGCGGCCGTTGGCGGCCAGGTTCTTCAGGGATTGGAGCATAAACTCCAGACCGATGGTCTCCTGATAAGCCTTGATTTGCTTGCAGATCTCCTCAAATTCCACGCCCTGGGCGATCAGCTCTTCCAGCTTTTCAATGATCAGCAGCAGCTCCGGGCCCGCAGACAGCGAGTCAATGACGAATACCCGGCTGCCCTCATGCTCTGCTTCATACATCTGCTTGGCAATGCAGGCCGCATTGTAGCTGCCGGACAGGTTACTGGTGATGGTCACGCAGAAAACGTCATCGGCATCCCCAAAGGCCTCCAGCCAGTCGGCGGGATTGGGGCAAGAGGTTTTGGACTTTCCCTTGTATGTATCAAAGAAGGAAATCATGGATGTCACATCCAAATTGGCATCATCCACGAACTCCTGTGTATCGGTAATGATCTTCAGGGCCGCTGCAGAAAAGGGCACGGCCTCACGGGTCAGTACATCGGCGGAGGAGTCTGCTACAATTTTTATGTTTCTCATAAGGGGTGTAACCTGCCTTTCATAATAACAAATTCATGATAGCACGCCCATGAAAAATCGTCCAGTAAAATCCGCAATATGACCACTCTCCCCTTTGTAGAATCCCCATTTTTGGCTCTCTACTCACAAGAGAATCCCCCATTTTATGCAGGAAAAAGGCACTGCCGGAGCAGTGCCTTAATCTTTCACTTAAGAGAACATGGCCTCCACGGTTTCCGCGGGGGTGTTGATCAAGGTGGAGATAATGCCCACCGCATAATTGCCAACGATCCGGATGTAGTAGATCTGATCCATAGAAACACCGTACTGGGTGCTGGATACCATGGTGGAAAGGTACTTCTGTCCACCGATATAAACCGTCTTTTCACCGCCGAAGGTATAGCCCATGCCGGTATAGTTAAGCATTGCCTTCAGATTGTCCACATAATCCTGTTCGGAGATACCGGTGCTGCCGCTGGCGGCCAGGTTTTCGAACATGACCATCACATTGGTGCCGGTAGCAGAATCCACGGCCATCATGTCGTAGACAGAGCCTGTAGCTTCCAGCAGCTGCTCAAAATCAATGTTCATCTGTTCGGATGTGGTGCCCATCAATGCAGCCAGCTCCTCATCGGAGTAATAGCTCCAGCTGCTGGGCTTGTTGAAGGTGATGTCGGCAAAGGTGTTGGTGTATGTATCACCGATGATAAAGCCACGGGACAGCTTGACCGTGGGAACTGCCGCAGAGCCGCCGTTGTCGCCAAAGAGACTGCCCTTATTCTCGTTTTTGTCAGAGCCACAAGCTGCCAGGGCAAACAGTATGGCCATAACCAGGATGAATGCAAAGATCTTCTTCATGGAAAACCCCTCCTTTTTTAATTCTGTTTCAGTATAGCACCCCCATTACAGATTGTCAAATGGTTATCTTGTTGCAAACAAGGCAGAAATATGGTATAATTTCATATATGTCTGTTAGGAGGTATCCTATGAAACGCATGATTTGTATCCTGCTGGTCTGCCTGCTGCTGTGTGCCTGCGGCAAGGAGCAGACACAGCCCGAAGCCACCACCGAGCCGCCCTTTGAGGCACAGCAGCCCACACTCTCCCCTACAGAACCAGCCGGCACCGATGAAGAGATCCTGGCTTACCGCCGGGAGCTTGTTGTGGCTGAAATGCGCAGAGCCATGGGTGTTCTTTGGACTCCCCAGGAGGATGTAAGCTACTCGCTGTACAGCGGCTCTATGGGGCCTGAGATCGACATACAGATCGTGCCGGATCGAGTGATTCATTTGAAAGCCGGCAGGATCTATCAGGGTATGCCCTACAGCCACGGCTCCGGCTCTGCCTATAGCTTTTTATCTTATGCCACCGCCCAGGACGAAAATGGAGTATACACCATTTCCAACCTGCGGGGAGAATCTCTGACCGGTTATCCCCAGTCCGGTCCCTGGTCTCAGTCCCGATTGGGCAGCGACTGTGTGGACACCCTGTTTTGGGCATGGGCAAAGGTTTCCAACTCCATCAGCTTTTCCGGCACCGGAGAAATGACCGAAGTCCACGGATGTTTGAAGGTTGGCCAGTACACCTGCGATCTACCAAAGCTGACCTCGTCCACCAAACCTGTGGTACAGGAAAATGGCGAGGAGGTAATGTACAATGCATACGCCCAGATGCAAAAAGGCGATGCGGTTGTACTGTACACAAAAGCCTCCGGCGGCCACACGGTGATGATCTCTGACATCAATGTATGCTATACGGACGATGGCAAGGTAGACGGTCAATCCAGCACCGTTACCATCATCGAGAACAAATCCGGCCCACAAAAAGAGGAACAAAGCTATTTTAACGAGCAGCTCGGACAAACCGTATATATCTGCGGCGCTTTGGATGATATTTGGACTTTTGAGACCCTCTATTCCAAAGGCTATTTGCCGGTCACCTGTAAGGAACTGATCGATCCCAGTCCTTTGGCAACCGAGGAGGCATTTATTTCCGGTACGCCCACCACTTTGGATCAGGTTCTCAGCAGTACGGTCAATGCCACCTACCGAATCGCATACGCCCGTGTTACCATCCAAAAGGCAGATACAATAGTACAGCAGGCAACCCTGTACGGTCGTGAGCAAAACTGCCGCCAGCTGGAGCTGCGTGATCTGTTAAACACCGTGGAACAGGCCGTGATCTTAGGCGGTATTGACCCCCAGGCCCTGCCTGCCGGCACATATCACTGCAGCGTCACCTGCCGTTTGGCAACCGGAAACATACACACCCTCTGCGAATTTGAGTTTACAATATAAGGAGAATAGTATGAACCGACTGGCAAGAATGGTGCTTTTGAATATTTTCAGAGTACCCGGTCTTTATTATAAGCTGTGTCGCTACGCAAAGCACACGGACAAATATCCGGAAATGGAAAAATGGAATCACATCAGCCATATTCTGCAGTGCGCCGTTAAAAAGAGCAATGTGGATCTGCAGGTTTTCGGCAAGGAGAACATCCCCCAGGAGAACGGCTATATGATCTATGCCAACCACCAGGGTCTTTTCGATGTGGTGGCCATTGCCGCCGATTTCCCCGGCCCTCTGGCCTGCGTGTTCAAAAAGGAGCTGAGCAATACCCCCCTGCTGAAGCAGATCATTGCCTGCACCAAATCCTTTGCCATGGATCGTGAGGATGTGCGCCAGTCTCTGACCGTGATCAAGGCCGTCAGCGACGAGGTCAAGGCAGGCCGAAACTACATCATTTTCCCGGAGGGCACCCGCAGCCGCCAAGGCAATGTGATGGGCGAATTCCACGGCGGCAGCTTCAAGGCCGCCATGAAGGCCAAATGTCCCATCATGCCCATGGCTTTTATTGACAGCTTCAAGGCCCTGGACGAAAAAGGCAGCAAGCCCCTGGCCGTGCAGATGCACTACCTGCCCATCATCCCCTATGAGGAATATAAAGACCTGAGTTCCGTGGAGCTGGCCGCATTGGTCAAATCCCGCATTCAGGAAGTTATTGATAGGAATGCATAATGCAAAATACAAAATAAATATACGCCCCTGTCGCCCTGGGCCGTAGGCTGAGAGGACTCGAACCCAAACAGCCTCTCAGCGGCTCTTTTTGCTGCTTTTTGCCTTATCTTCCTTGCCTTGCGCCAGCAAGGCGGCGTCATCTGCGCCAAAAATCAACCAAAAACTTCATGCTGAGAGGTGCCTT
>JAZNHQ010000052.1:0-34919 GCA_045577035.1 Faecousia sp.
TTTCCTTGGGGTTATGGTTGTTATACCCGTTTTTTAACCAAAAGTTTTCCACAACCCTAAAATAACGCATAAACTAACGGAGGATCCCATTTTTGAGATCCTCCGTCTTTTCGTAGACTGTTTTTTTACAGCCCCTTTTGCGCATAGGGTATATGTTAGGGGAAATGAAACGGGCAAATTAAGCGGCTACAGCGGTGTCCTCCCATGCTGTGATCTTGTCAATCTCCCAGTCAGTCATTTTGGCTGCATTGGCGGTAACATAGCTCTTCACAGCAGCCTTTTGTATATCAGACAGATCATCAAAGATTACATTTATAGCAGCAATAGTCTGTTTCATGGTGGTGCTTTGCACGCCACTCTTAACAGTCTGCTCGCCAAACAGCACAAACGCCTCTGCATGGATGACCATTTCGCCGCCGTTTACAGCCATGATGCCCTGCAAACGCAAAGTAAACTCTCCATTGACAGGCGCGGTGGCTTTGTTATAAGCCTTCATTTCGCCATTGCCAACGCCCATATTAAAGCCATAGCCGGTCACGGCAGCTTGCACAACAGTGTCACCATTGATCTTTGCCTTGTAACCCAGAGCATCTGCGTCGGGTTTCAGGCTGATATGGGTGATCTCCACACTGTAACGATGCGCGCTGTAAACACCATCATTTGCAACCACCAGATAGTTCTTGCCGTCCACATCAACCAAGGTGTAAATTGTGCCGGATACAGTGCCGGTAAAGGAGCCGGTCTGGGTGGTGTAGTCATCGTTGGTAGAGTCAATCAGCTTCAGGTTGCCGGGGATGGTCAAACCGGTAACTTCCTGACCCTTAAGGTCCAGAATAATGGTATCGGTGGAATCGCAGTCAGCAATGGCGGCATCCAGGGACTGATAATCATAGATGCCTGTTGCATTTTCCACCTGAGCAGCGATGGCAGGACGCAGCCACAGGCTCACATTGCCATCAGCATCGATCTCACGGGTGATTACATATGCCAAAGTGCTGTCCTCAGACAGGCGGAATGCATCCTTGATCCAGGTCTGCTCCGTAGTCACATCTACGATCTTGCGGCCCTCGCCGGATACGGCAGTATCGAAGATCTCCACATCTGCGCCTTCAATCAGTCCGGTTGCATCCACAACGGTATTGTTGTACAAATACAGACTTCTGTTACCAACCAAATTGGACTTGATCCAGGGAGAGCCTTCCAGAACCAGCTTGCCGCCGTTGATCATCATGCCGCCACGGACAACAGCTTCATTTACCACATACTCATCCTTGGAGTTGATGTGATTGATCATATTCACTGTACCGGTGGAAGCGCAGTAAACATTTCTTTCACCGGTCTTTCCAACGGTAGCACCGCCGTAGACCTTGGATTCACCCAGGATTTCCAGGGTGCCTGCATTGCAAATATTACCTGCCTGCTGTCCGTCACCCAGATCAGTGCCTGCACGAACAATGGCTCTGCCCTTCATTGTGAAGGTTGCGCCTTCGCAAACATAAATATTGCCGCCATCCTTTGTGGTTTTCTTGGAACCGCCGCCGGCAATCAGAGCATCGCCCTGTGCGTTGGCGATACCGGCCTTCACATACACGTTGCCACCGGCGGTCACAGCCTGACCGTTGACGATCTGGCTGCCGGTCTCATGTGTATCATCCGCAGTACCGCCAAAATACAGTTCACCGCTGTTGAGGTACACATTGCCGCCCTCGTCGGAGGCAGTACCCCACTGAACCACAGACCAATCATAAGTAGAAAGCTTGCCGGTGCCTGTGACATAGACATTACCGCCGTCCACAGCACTACCGTATCCAATCTTGGATTCCTTCTGAACAACCAGTTCGGCGTTGTTCACAAACACATTGCCGCCACGGTCCGTAGCCACACCGCCTGCCTGGTTACCATCCAGGTCATAGCCAATGGTGCTGCGGATCATATTCAGGCGACGGGTAGTGAGTACGGAACCACCTACACCAGCTTCACCGCCGTAGATTTTGGTGCGGGTCAGGGTTGCCAGGGAAGAGGATGTGGTTTCTACGCCCTCAGCGTCGGTAGTGGTGGTAACGCCTGCAGTACCCAGCCACAGGTTGCCACCGTTACCGGTAGCGGTGCCGCTATGAATGACACAGTCGGTCAGCTTGAAATCTCCGTAATGATCGTCGGGAGCATAGATATTACCGCCATTTCTTGCACTGCCGCCGCTGACAGTGACACTGGTCATATTCACAGGCACCTTGGCACCCACATACAGGTTACCGCCGTAGGTGGCACTGGTACCGCCGGTGATAGAGCCGCCGTTCATGGTAAAGCTGCCGCTTGCAGCACAGATGGCACCGCCGGTACCACCGGCATCGGCACCGATCACATCCACATTGGTCAGCTTCAGGGTACTTTTGCTGTAAATTGCGCCGCCAACATTACTTGTTGCAGCACCGGTGATGGTGCCGTCGTTCATGGTAAAGGTACAATTAGATTCTACCATAACAGCGCCGCCCTCGGTGGTGCTGTTGCCACCGTCATAGGCAGCCACATCCACGCCGTACAGGTTCAGGGTCGTTTTGGAATAAACCTTAATAACTGTGGCTTCTCTGGAAGCCATGCCCTTGGCGGTGATCAGACCGCCGGTGGTCTTGGTGTTACAATAGTTAATGGTATTGCCGGAGCCTGCATTGATTGCACGGGCAGCGTCAGTGACATTGATATTGTAACCGTTCATGTCCACATTGATGGTGCCTGTTACCGCAGAGGTAAAGCCACGGGCAGAGGTGTGGTTGCTGATCATGTAGTAGTTGCCTGCGTTCTTGGTAGATGCTGCGCTCCAGGCAGTCCACTCCAGAATTTCACCGTCGCAACCTTCATAGCAGGCTTCGGTGCCCTCTTTCCAGGAAATTTCGCCATCGGTCAATGCGGTGCTGTGCTTGTTGCCGCACAGGCAGTGATAAATTATGGGGTCGGTGGTTTCAGCAGCCTTGGCTGCGGGTGCTGTCATGGTTAGCACACACACCAAAAGCATCAAAATAGCCACCAGGGAAACTGTAAATTTTTTCATAGGGTTTCCTCCTGTCGTAAATTAAAGAGAAATTAACATCCATAATTACTGATACATACCAGCTAATGTTTCCTCGTAAACAGCCTGAGAATAGAACAGCCACTGGTCATACCCCAGATTATCCAATTCCTTCAGATAATCCTCCCAGTCGCCGTCATCGTTAATATTGGTTTTGCCGGTGATGAAGTCGGTACGGGCTCTGGTAATGTAGGACTTGCAGTCGTCACGAGCATAAGGAACTTCTTCCTTATACTGATCAGGCCAAATTAAGATGGGACAAATCAGTTCTTCATTAGGATTATAGTTTTCCTCCTGCTGTGCATAGTTGGCAAGTGCTTTGTTAAACAGACTGTATTTATGACTACGAACTTCCGTTTCCTCTTCAGGAACGGCCTGGTTGCTCTCGCCTTCTGCATTAAACAGGAAGGTTGCTTCTACATTCCTCCAGTTCTCGTTACCAATGGTGGTAGCCACATCCTCGTAAACACGAATTCTAGCCTCGCCACCCATAATGGATGTGCTTCCTTCAGGCGCATATTCCCAGTTATCTCCCTGGATGCCGTAACGCTGAATAATTGCACTCTCTTCAGTACACATGGTCATGAGCAGATTCCATGCGGCATCTACATTTTCACAATCTTTGGTAATGAAGGTTGTGTAGTTGTTCTGATTATCATCAGTGATCACATTACCCCACAGGGGCACGGGCTCATAACTAAGCATGCCCTTGTGGCCTTCTTCGAAGCCAACAGTCAAGTGTGTAACTGCAATGCCGGCAATCTGTACATTATTATCGCTGGGACACACCATCTGACGCAGATCTTGAGGAGTTGCAGTTAAAGTCAAAGGACTTAACAGGCCTTCCTTATACAGTTTACGGATATACTTCAATGATTCGCGATAAGCATCCTCTCTATAAGGGCTATAGAGCTTGCCATTTTCATCAACGTTGAAATATGTGGCATCATCGGCGTAGATGAACATATTGATGATCCATCCAAAGGCATCACCGGACAAATTGCCGGCGGTACCAACCAAAGGAATCTCGTCAGCAATACCGTTTTGGTTGGGATCCTTATCACGGAATGCGACCAATACATCATACAGAGAATCCGGATCTGTGGGCATATCTAAGTTCAAATTATCCAACCACTGCTGGTTGATCCAAGGAGTAAAGGACATGGTGTCAATCACAGAGTCCTGGATTTCCGGGAATGCGTAAATGGCACCAGAGCCGTCAGTGGCCTGCATACGACGCCAAATATTACCCGCATAGGTTTCGTCCAACTTCTCGTAATTCTCCCACCAGATGCCGGAAGCCTCTTCGTCATTAAAATAAGGGGACAAATCTACAAACACACCGTCCATACCGTAACGGTTATACAGATCAGAGCCAAGAGAGAATCCCAACAGAATATCGGGAAGCTCTACTTTGCCTGCTACCATAGTAGACAGCTGGGTCTTATGATCGTTTGCGCCGGTTGCAAAGAACTGGAATTTGATTTCATAACCGGTCTGCTCTTCCAGCCACTTTGTGTAGTAGTTGTTGTCATAATCGGATACGCTGCTGTGCTTAGGAATGCCAATTGTGATAGTTACATTTCCGTCAGTGCCGGATTTGTCGGTTTCTTTCTCATTGGAATCGCCGCCACAGCCAGCAAACAGGCCAAGGCACATAACGATACACAGGATCAAAGCCAAAGTTTTCTTCATGGTTTTCCTCCTTGGTTTATTTCCGCACATTACACCATGCGGTATTGTTTTCTGGAGATCGGTTCTCCGGATTTACAAGTTTACTCCCCTGCCCGGTATAACATGGAACCGGGCAGGAAATCATTACGGTTCTTCTTCTGCATCCGTAACAGCGATAGGATCGGTAACGGAAAGCTTTTTGAATTCAGGATCCCAATAAATTACCTTGCCGGAATTCTTGCAAACGAAAGTGCCTTCTATATAGCTTTGCACATCATCAATAAATACGCCGGCAGTATTCATGTATACGCCGATAAGCGCAGTGTCCACAATAGGATTTTCTTCGGATAGGTAAAGCTTTACTCCGTCGTTAAGATAGATCTCATCCACCTGTGCATTACCGCCAACTGTGACCTTTGCACCGCCTACGGCCAGGATACAATCAGCCTTGGTTTTTGCTGTGCCTGCAATGATCTGTCCGCCGTAGATATTCATGCTCTGATTTGCCGCAATGAATACTGCACCGGCACCATTGGTCACTTCTGCGCCACGGATAACACCACCGTATACGTCCATGCAACCATTGAAAATATATACAGCGCCGCCGTTGGGGCACTTATTTCCCTGGATGGTACCGCCATACAGGTTCAGCTGTCCAGGTTTTCCCTTGGCTGCTTGGATATAGACCGTGCCGCCGTTTTTCGTAGATGCACCGACCAAAATTCCGGTATCCTGGCAGTCTGTAATATTCGCAATGCCGCCATTGATCACCAATGCACGGGTAGCAGCAGGGGCTGTGACGGTCTTGCCGTTCAAACACAGATTCAGCTGTGTACCACTGGCGACAGTAATGGCCGCTGTCAGATCCACATCTTCGGTCAGGAAATAGTAATTGGATGCATTCGTGGTGTAGTTACCGGAAATGATATCCGCTTGGGTAAGTCCGATCCAGGAATTAACAGCGCAGTCATGTCCCGGCATTTGATCACACAGGCAATGACTATGGCCGGGTACAGCAGCCATTTCCAAAGACAGCGTCTTGGCATCCGGGTCATACATGAGGGTTTTATCAGAAACGGTAGTGAACTGCGCTGCTACAGCTTCCTCAACATTTTGGATGAGCACACCGCTGGCAGCCGCGTTGATCTGGGTAGTAAAGGTTTCGGGGATTGCTTCCACTACCAGCTGTGTGCCATTGAGATAGACAGAATCCAAAATCTCAACACCGTTGAGCGTAATGGTGGTTTCCAAATCTGCATAGAGGCACTCGCCTACTGCCGCCGTACCGGAAGTGACTTGTCCGCCATAGAGATTTGCTGTCTGTCCCTTTTCTACATAAACATTGCCGCCAAAATTATTTGCGGTACCACCTATGAGTTTGCCACCATATAGGTTCAGTGTACCACCTGTAACAGCAATGTTGCCGCCCAAGTTTGCTTTGCCGCCGGTTATGATACCGCCATAAACATTCAGTGTACCAGGTGTACCGTTGGCACCGCCCTTAGAGCCTTGCACCAGAATAGTTGCGCCAGTGGATGCTGTGTCACCCTGGATATTGCCGTTTTTACCACAATCGGTAAGGTTCATGGTACCACCGGTGATGGCAAATACACGAGTAGACGAAGCACGGATCTGCATGCTATTCAAACAAAGATTCACCTGTCCGTTGACAATAATCATTCGCTTTAAAGAAATACTTTCAGTCAGGTAGTAGCTGCCTGCTGCCAGGACGAAATTATTATTTTTCACGCTAACAGGAGAAGATGTATCTGTAGCGTTATCAAACATCGCCTGTGTCAACTTTGTAAAGCCGATCTCATTGTCGTTGTGACCAATGCAGTGGGAATGGTTCGCCTTAAACAGCAAGGCGTTGCTGTCGAATACCACGGACATATCCGGATTTTCGCTTTCAAAGCACTTATAGTCAGCTTCAGTGGCATTTTCGCAGAAGACACCGGCAGATGCTGCATCAACTTTAATCATAGAAGATTCAGACAGCTGATCCAGCATAATGGATGTGTTCAATCCAAGATGCAAATTGTTCTGATTATCTGCAATCTTTGTATAGCCGGACAAGGTCAGTTTTCCTGCGAGCAAATTCACACCGTATGTGCCGTCAGTAATCACACTGTTATTAATGATAAACTGCTTACCTTCAATAGAAGCGGAGATTCCACCGCTTATTTTGGCAAATTCCATGTATGTGTTGCCGCTTATATAGATGTTAGCGCCATCTGTGACAGCTGCGCCTTTATCGATAGAGCCGCCAAACATTCGGAAATTGCCGGTCGGCATTACACAAATGTTTCCGCCTTTCTTTGTCGCACTGCCACCAGAGACATTCACATCATAAAGACTCAACCAACCACTTACAGAAATGGCACCGCCGTTGTCTGATGTAAGGTTCTCTGCATTGATATCAATATTATAAAGATTGACGACTGCAGTGGATCCGCTAATCTGTATTAAGCCACCGGATTCATTTACAGTACCGGTACCAATGAGAGCGCCTCTGGTATCATGGTCACAAATAACAAGCTTTGAGCCGGATGCGACTGAAAAAGCGCGTCCATTTGAGGTTATTTTATGCCCATTCAAACGCAAATGTACAGATTCGCCGTTCAATTTCCAACCACCCTCGGGAGCTTGTATATCCTCGGTCAGATAGTAATAACCACTGCTAAGAGGATATCCCTGCTTTAAAGGCTGCCAATACGCATCGCTGTTGCAGGAACAGGTTTCTTGGTTGGCATTAAAGGTCATCTTTCGGCCGCCGCAGACATAAACGATAACTGCTTGTTTGCGACTGTTACTTAAAGTAACAATATAGTCACCAGGTTGAATGGTTGTGGTTTCACCCAGATGGCTTTCGTATGCGCTGGTCACATTGTAGATCTTACATCCGGAAGCCAGTTTAAAGGTATATTCGGTACCACTGTTATTCACCGTAATGCTGTTGCCGTCTACCTGTGTTACAGGCTTCCAACTAATATCCGGCTTTACGCCAGGATAATTTGTTAGTTTATCCGGAGCCATAACATCAAGAATAATATTGCCGGAAAGCTTCAAAGCACGAGCTCTTGTCTTGGCCATATCAACCTTGGTGGCAATTTCCTTGCTGGCGGTTTTTAGCCAAACCACCTTACCGTCCACGACCATTTCAAAATGATAAAAGCCATCGCTGCCCCGCTGACGGGTCGTGACCTTGTTGGTATCGTCATACTGCCGGGTAACATTCCAGTAGATTCTCCCGTTATAGGTTGTGGATGTCACAAAGATATATCGGACGACACCATCAAGATCGGTGAAACCGTAGATGGTATCACCGGTGCGAATATTGGTAGGCTCACCAACAGTGACCGCTGCAGAGGAAACGTTATAAACAAGGCAATCCTCTGCCATCGTTGCTGTTGCTGTAGAAGAAGTCTTTTGGATCGTGAGCTTATCGCCATCGATGCTCAGCAGCTTATTAAAAGCACCAAACAGGCTGCCGCCATAGCGGCTGGTAGCATCCTGAATGCCAACGATCTCATCGCCATCCAGTTTTACGCACCAACACACATAGCTGTCCAACTTATTAACAAGCTCTGCGTCCTTGCATTTGACAGTGATCTGTTTGCCGTTGCCTGCAAGCTTGATATAATACCAGCCGTCAGAAGCGGGCTTTCTGTTAGTAGTCCCGGTGGTACGATTCCAAACATCGTTACGCTCAACAACCCAGTAAATATCATCATCAGTGATACGGTTAGTTATGAATACCGTGCAGACCTGGTCTTTGCGGTCTTTCAAAACGGTAACACGGTCACCTAAACGGATTCCGTCTACAGGCTGTCCGATATAGTCTGCGTTGTCACTTACGTCAAAGAATTTGCAATCCTTACTGATTACTGCATTATGAACAGTCGTATTTAGCTTAAAAGTTACCTCGTCGTCGTTAAGCTCGGTAACAATGTAGCGATTGCAAAGCAACCCACCACCACAGACAACATTACCGGCATTCAAAACCTCAATGATATCGCCGCGATCGTCGAAGATAAAGCCCATTGCTTGAGAGGCATGTTTATCAATAAGGTTTGCAACATCCTGGTCTCTGGTGCGCAGAGTTTTAATCTCGCCGTTAATCGCGAATTCATAGACAAAGTATCCAAGACTGTCTCGCTCGCGAGTAGAAACCTGCCCTTCTGTATCAAACATGCGGGTAATGTTCCAGTATACATCTCCGGGAGGTACATAAGGGAATACATATACATCAGAAATATTCCCCTCTTTATCGCGGATCATCAAAACCTGATCGCCCTCAGCAATTGCCGTAGGCAAACCAACCATGGGCTCAAAATTTCCGATTTGCCAAATATTGGTTGTTTCGGATAACTCAAATGTTACATCGATGCCTTTATACTTAGCAGATGTATTACATACAACAGTATTTCCGTTGACAGAAACAACTACATATTTATCAGCAGCAATACCGCCGGTAAACTCATCTAAATATAGAATGCCGCTGACAACACCGTTTTCATTGAAGGTTAAGCCCATGACCTCCTCGAAATCCATACGGTTTATCAGGTTAACATCAGATACTAGGACTTGAATCTGTTCACCATCCACCGCCATATTCACTCGATAATATCCGTCAGAATCCGGAATACGGCTGGATACACCATAATAGCCCTGAGATACATAACGGGCTCGTTCTACATTCCAGTAAAGCTTGGATTCATAAGTGGTGGTTTTCTCTTTTTCTTCACTCGGTAATGCAATGAAGACAATTGCTGCAATAATTGCTACCAGCAGAACAGGCAGGAGGATCCATAACAGCAATTTATACTTACTTTGCTTCTTTTTCATAAATCCTCCTTATTGGCTGTTTTTAATCTCTTCAAGTGCGTTTAATAGTGTATCAACGATCTGCTCACCTGTTCCGGATACAAACTTACAAATGTCCGCTTCGTAGCTGCCGGTTTCGAAGGTGGCGCTATCGGGCATATAGCCAAGATGGTTGCCCGTATATCCCATAACCAGGGTGTGCTCATAGGGGGAACCTTCTTCAATCATTACACCCAGGGTATCATATAATTCAAAGGGCAGTGTTGTAACCGCCAAAGCATCGCCGATACAAAACACATTCAATTCCATATCTTCTGTGGCTGCCATTTTAGAACGATTATTAATTGCATTGGCATGGAAGGGAGAGTATATTCCGTACTTATTAGCGATTGCCATGGCCTCATCCAGATCACGATTTGCATTCCAAACCGCAGAAACTTCTTTCGCTCGAGAAACAAGATGATCCATCTCGTGATTAATTTCTCCTGTCAGAATCACCTGTTTGCATTTAACATCGCCGGGCTCAACTTCAACGGCATTGTCCAAAGCTTCCTGGATATGTACCAACATGAGCTTTGCATATTCAGGACACTCGTCAGTTGCAGCCTCACCGGAGATTTTTGAAAAGGTATTTACGTTGCCGCTGGCGCCTTGCAGGAATATAAAATCCGCATCCATGGTAAGAGCAATAGCCTCACGCATAGCGCCCACATAGTCCGCTGAAATGGCAAAGGTCTTGGAACTGTTATCCAAGTGAGGGTGCGCACGGTAATTGGCAAGAATAATATCCTTTTCATTCTCGCGGGTGATCTTTAGGATATGTAAGGTTGAATCTACCTGCGTCAGATGCCTGGTAGTTGCATCGGATGAATATTCATAACCGTGGTTATCACCCCAATAGACATCTGTTCCGTCTTCCAAGGTGTTGACATAGTTACGAACAAAGTTCAACGCTTCTGTTTCAGAAGATCCATAGTATAGCTGCGCAGGTTTTCTGTTATTCATTGCTGTTGTGGCCGCAGTAGACAGTTTGTCTACTAGCTCGCCCAAATATGTCACCACTGCATCCACACCTGTTTGTCCGGAGTCCGGCGCAGCATGGGTGTGAGAAGCACCAACAAATATCTGAGACTGCGGTACGCCTGTCTCCTGGCTGACTCGAATCCGAATAGGATCCAAATATTTTTCGGTAACGGTACACATATCTGTTTCAATTAGAATAACGGTCTCGCCATTTTCTCCGGTAATGGCCATAGCTGTGCCTTTTAGAGGATATTCCACATCATTGGAGAAGCGGTGTAAAGTTGAGCCGTAACCCTGCATGGGCACGGACTCTTTAGGGGTAATATCCACCATGCAGTAGCCAATATTCAGCTGTCCTTCCACATAGGTGCTTGTTGTAGGAGTTTCAACATTAGTAGATCGCTCTGTGGAACAGCCGCAGACACTTAGCATCTGTGCTACCAGCATAAATGCAGCAATTAATTTCTTCATGAATTTCCTCCTGTGATTGTCAATCTTCCAACATGCCGTTTACAGCATTCAAGCCGTAACTGCGTAGAATAGAAACAGGTTTTTCCACATCCTGAGGCAGCACAATTACATCAGGCAATGTGTTTGGTATGCTAAGGGCGTCATATTTACCGTCCGCAAAATTGTGATAGCCTAAGACTTTAACTTTTGTGATCCCTGGAAGTTTTGATAAGAATTGACCGATCGCATCACATTCACCGTCGTTCCAACCGGGTACATACGGATAGCGTACCTCTACCCTACTGCCATTTCGACACAGGTAACGCAGGTTATCCAGGATCAACGCATTGTCTTGGCCAGTGCAACGTTTGTGCACCACGGGATCGATCGCTTTAATATCGTACAAAAAAGTATCGGTATATGGAGCAATCATTTGCAAATTCCCTAGTTTTACAAAGCCACAAGTATCTACGTCAACGCTGATTCCCTCTTCATACAGGGCCTTTGCTAACGCTACAGCAAACTCAGGTTGTGCTAGACACTCGCCCCCAGAAATCGTTACCCCTCCGTGGCTATGTTTATAAAAGTGCCTGTCCTGTAGAAGTTTTTCAACTAAATCTTCTAAAGTCCAAGGTTTACCGTATCCCTCTCTGGCGTCTCCGGGACAATACTCCGTGCAAATCATGCAGCCGTTACAAAGGGTCCTATCTGTCACGGGTAGATTGTTTTCCATATGGATAGCGTGTTTTGGGCAACTGTTAACACAAGAACCGCAGCCTATACACTTATTCTTATAAAAACCAATTTCCGGACGAAAGCCTATTCCCTCAGGATTATGGCACCACACACATTTCAACGGACATCCCTTAAAGAAAACAGTGGTACGCAAGCCCTCGCCATCATGAACGGCATTTCGTTTAATGCCTGCAATAATACCTCTCATATGTGATCCTCGTCTGTGTTTATCCGGCCAGCATTTCAGAACGATGAATAAATTCATCTTGAGATTTCCGGGACAGATGCGTAAACAAAACGTTCCAGCCACACATACGGACTTGCAAATTTGGATACTTTTTAGGATGTTCCTGAGCATCCCTCAATGTTTGGGTATCTAATACATTGTAATGTACGGTCTGACCACCGGCTTCCATGAAAGTATCCAGTGTCGCGATCAAAACATTCGTGCCATTCTCACCGCGAACCGCAGAAGAATGCAGATCAATATCCAGTACAGAACCGTTGACTGCGTCTACACCAGGAAGTGACGCTACAGACATAATATGTCCTGTAGGACCTTCCCGATCCATGCCAAAGGTACAACTGGTATTCTGAGATAAGGTCTCTCCCCTATAGCGCCCGTCAGCACTGGCGGCTGTATGCACACCCCAATCGCTACGCCAGTTAATAGAGAAAAGGCCCAGTCGGTACACACCGCCCTTAGCATTGGGCTGATTATTGATATAGTCGGACAAATGCTTTACCACATCCTGTGCAAGAGCATCTACATCCTTATGCCCCATGCCAAATTTGGGCAACTTATTGCGAATAATGCCTCGAAGCACCTCCTGGCCTTCCCAGTTGCTGTCCAAAATATTTACAAATTCCTGCAGACTCAACCGCCGATCTTCATAGACCAGCTTACGGATGGCATATAGAGAATCCACCACGGTAGCCAAGCCAATGGCATTGACGGATGTGTTATTGTATTGTGCGGCGAAATCCGCATAAGCATCACCGCCCTTTTCTACGCAACTGCTGAGACAGGCAGAGAAAAACGGAGATCCGTGAATCATGGGATAGTGTTTTTCGTAAAAGTTAGTCATAGCCATGGACTGATCCGCAAATTTTTTAACGTTGGTCAAAAAAGCGGCATATAGCGCATCAAAGCAGTCAAAGTCTGCTGTTTGTTCGTGACCCAGCAGTAATTCGCTCATGCCATCTTTGCCACCGTGAAGCGTGACTTCTAACGCCTTTGGAAGACTCATGCGGGATGCACAGCTACAGGGAACTTCCTCCTCGGCGCTAGCTTCGTAACAGCCCACAATAGTGTAGCCAGCTGCATCCTCACGATCCACGCCCAGTTTTACCAGACCGTCAACCATCAGCTGATTATTGATAAAGACCAAACTGTTGCCGCCGGACTTGACACATTGCATGCAGGTTTTTAGAAAGTCCCGTGGCATATTGGCGTTGCACAGAATGTGCAACTTGGTATTAGGCAACTTTGTAGAGGCATAAGCATCCAACAAAATATAAGACATGGGATTAACCTGACTATTACCATTGGCATCCGTACCGGCAATAGCAAAAGGCATATTTGCACTGGCTCTGATCGCATCAATTTCTAAAATATACAGATGGGTTAGTTCCTTGATGCGCTCTAAATCCGTCTCCCTTTCATAGAAAGGCAGTGTGAGCTGATCCAAGCGGCCCATAGTTCGAATATCTGTACCATCAAAAAATTGCTGCAACGTATAGAAAACAAGGGTCATTTGATAGCATTCAAACAAATTGGAGGGGGGATTCTCTGTCAAATTACGGATACCAGCTGCCATAGCGAGCTTTCCGGACTTTTCTGCTTCCTCGGCTGCCCGGCACATAAACCGTTGAGCAGCGTCAAACACCATCTGTTCGCCTTCCACAAAATGGGGATTACAAGTTTCCCCTGTCCGCTGTAAAATTCGCTGCTTCAGTCCACCGAGCCCCAGCCGGATAATATTACTCCAAACCGGTGCAGTATGACCAAAATCGCAAGAGCCGTAGAAAGCAAAATGACTCCGGCCGTCTTTTAAAGCCTGTGGAACCTGGGGAAGAATATGCGCTCTGACCCGCTTGGTAATCAAATGCCGCAGCACACGGTCATTTTCTGCTACATTGGTCTTCACAAAATATGTCGATTCCTCAGGTACGATTATCTCACAATGATCCAGTAGGAATGTAATAATCTTCGCATCTGTGAGGAATACATTTTCATTATTCTCCGCTTCGGCATCTATCCGAAGAGCATTTTCTAAAAGCATTTCGTATGTCATAAAATAACCTCCTGATCCTTTATTTTTCTTAATAATAATCAATGATCCAGACACTGTAAATCCACAAATCATATTTATTATATGATTCGTAACACACTTCTCACTAAATTGTTGCACAAATTAAACAAGCATGTTATAATCCATTTGCCTGTTTTGTGAAAACAATACGAATATGGGGTGTTTATATGACTGATTTTACCAAATCACAATTATACATAACAAAAATTTCCAGAGTGATGGAAACCCATTTAACTAGACGATTTATCCCCCTTGATAAACCTCACTCTCGAGATACCTTGATCTATGTAATTTCCGGCACAAGTATCATCACCACCGAGGACGGCTCCGTATTCGAAGCCAAGCCGGGAAATGTTATATACCTTGCAAAAGGTTTAGATTATTCTCTAAATGTTAACAGCGACAACTATCGGTATATTGTGTGCGACTTTTTGTTTCGAACCAGTAACCAGAACGCGATCAAACTGATTGAACCGAAAAACGCCACATCGCTGGAGCGCCTTTTTCGTAAACTTAAAAACACCTTCTCTGTAACTGCACCGGACCGTCGAATCCGAAGCATGGCTCTACTATATGAGATTTATAGTTTGCTGATTCAAAACAACCAGGATCAATATGTACCGGGATCTGCCAGAGTGCGGATCGAACATGCCAGAGCATTTATACAAGAAAACATTGCTGATTCTACATTGAGCGTTGCTGCCCTTGCCAGGGATGCACAAATGAGTGAGGTGCATTTCCGCAAACTCTTTGCAGGTCTTTACGGATGTTCTCCATCTAGATTTATCATTCAGCAGCGCGTTGTTTATGCGCAAAAACTCATGGCTTTTGACGAACTTCAACTGGAAGATATTGCGATACAGTCCGGTTTCTCTTCGCTTCCCCACTTCTGTCGAGTGTTTAAAAGTGTTACCGCTACTACCCCAGCTGTATATCGCCGCAATATGCAAAAAGAATTATAAAAAATGGGTGGACGATCATGTCCACCCATTTTTTATAATTCTTACCATTCCGCAACAGAGCCGTCTTCATGATGCCATACAGGGTTTTTCCAATTGTGCGGAACCTTATTCTCTTCAATCACTAAATCCTTGTTGACGTCTACGCCAAGTCCAGCACGAGCAGGCAGGGCTACATATCCGTCTATAAAATCAAAATCAGATTTATTGTTCACATAGTCCAGTACTGTTTTGCCAACATTATAGTGAATGCCCATACTTTGTTCCTGTATGACAGCGTTATAGCTGGTAGCATCCACATTCAAGCACGCAGCCAGGGCAATCGGGCCCAAAGGACAATGTGGTGCCAATGCTACATCATAGCTTTCTGCCATCGCAGCAATCTTTTTAACCTCTGTAATACCACCTGCGTGGCTCAGATCCGGCTGAATGATATCTACGCCGCCCAGTTGCAAAAGCCGCTTAAAATCGTACTTAGAAAAGAGTCGCTCTCCGGTAGCGATGGGAATGTTACAGGCTGCAGCAATTTCCCTAAATACTTCCATGTTTTCACATAGAACGGGCTCTTCAATAAACATGGGATCGAACTCTTCCAGTTTTTTAGCCAACACTTTTGCCATGGGCTTATGGACACGACCATGAAAGTCAATGGCAATACCGAAATATTTGCCGCAGGATTCACGAATGGCAGCAACACGTTCCAAAACTGCATCAATTTTGTCGTAAGTATCAATCATCTGCAGTTCTTCAGTCGCATTCATTTTGATTGCTTGGAAACCTTCGTTTTTCTTCTCCAGAGCAGCAGCGCCCACATCGCTGGGACGATCTCCGCCTACCCAGGAGTAAACCTTCATTTTATTCCTACATGCACCGCCCATAAGCTGGTACACCGGGGCATTAAATACTTTTCCCTTTATATCCCACAGCGCTTGATCAATACCGGACAGAGCACTCATTAACACTCCCCCGCCACGATAGAAGCCCGCCCGGTATATAGTGGACCAAATATCTTCAATATTGGCAGAGTCATGACCGATCAGATAGTCTTTATATTCCTGAACACAGGAAAGAACTGCCGCAGCATGTCCTTCCAAAACTGCTTCACCCCAACCGGAAATACCTTCATCAGTAACAATCTCTACAAAGCCCCATCTGGGTCGAACAAAATATGTATTTACAGCAATAATCTTCACAGAATATCCCCCTGTTTTAGTATGTCAGTCCAAGCGTTTCCGTCTGTATCGGGAAGATTTACATTCAGAATCTTGGCGTATGTAGGTGCACCATCTACGAGCTTGCCAAACTCATGAACGGCACCTTTTATGAATGCCGGGCCAATCCCTAAAAACACAGGTTGCGGCCCCTTGTCCGGATAATGACCATGACTGCCGCGAACAGCCTTTAACGGCTTATAATATTCGCCACAGAAATTGTCCCTAAATTCTGTTTTACCATCTGTTTCAAGCATGAATGCAAAACCGCCGGCATATCCTTCGGCAGCTGCCTCTTCCCTGCTGTAGATCCTTGAATAACCCTCTCCGATATGTTTATTTAGTAAAGAGAAGACGACCGATTCATCTGCAGGATCTTTAACAAATACCGTAGCTGACAGCCCTGTGCCGAAACACCAGGCACGCCAGTCTGTCATATTTCCGCTTCCGTCAAGGGTGATAAGGCCTTCTTCTACAAAAAGAACATTGGGGTTAGCGAACCGATTTATGTCCAACTGGCCGTGATCGGAGGTAATGACCAAATTATAGGTCTCCGGAGATTGGCTGTCTTCAATTGCTTGCCGCAGCATGCCGAGAACTTGATCACACTCGTCCAACGCATCTTCAACTTGCTTTGCATGGGCTCCATAATCGTGCCTTGCTTTGTCCGGATTTGCCAGATGCATCAATGTCAAATCGGGAGAAAAATTACGAATAACGTCGCAACATACCGCAGTATTGAACATTTGAACTTTTTTTGCTTCAGTACGCCAATGGATGTGCGGCTTGCACATGGTCTCCCAAAGCTCTTTTGATGTTCCGGTACGAAGATAGTCTGCGTAAAATTCTTCTTCACTTTGTGCGGTTGTGTGTGCAATCTCTGACACCAAATAGTCCACGCTGGGATGATTGCCAAAGGATGGCCATCCGAAGCAAGCTGTTGTTAGTCCCGTTTCTTTAGCTGCATCCATTATGTCTTTGACGCAGAACACATCATGATACCAACACCATGGTGGTTGCGCATTGCCGGGAATGAGCATTTTATTATTGATAACGCCATGCTTTGCCGGATAGCAACCGGTTGCCATAGTTGCATGACAGGGATATGTCAATGTGGGATAGATGCTTCGTAAGTTACGAACAGAAGCACCATTGTCAAGGAGCCACTTGAAATTCGGTTTTTGAGACAAATACGATAAATCTTCAAAAATCATAGCATCCATAGAAACTACGATTAATTTATGTTGCATCAGTACTCCTCCAAGTCTTGAATTGCATTGGGAATCTCTGCCAGGGACGATAACACCTTCTTTGCCAGAGGAATGGTTTGTTCGTTAGCCGGAACTTGATCGGGAATCAGAAATACAGGAATATGGGCTGCAGTTGCCGCAAAAACATCGGCAGGACTATCTCCTACAACGACGCATTTTGCAGTACTGGCATTTGCTAACTCGGCAGCCAGCAAAAAGATATCCGGTTCAGGTTTGCCTTTCTTGATCATGTCACCGCCAACAATAACGGAGAAGAACTCGTACAGACCTGCATGCTGAAGATGTTCAACGGTTTTTTTATAATCAGTTGAGGAAGCTGCAGCAATGGTCATTCCCCGTTCTTTTAGCCATTGCAATACCTTTTCAACATTCGGCTTTAAAAGCTCTTGCGTAGAGGACTGTGAAATAATTTGTTCAGAGATAGATACACGATCTTTCCGAATTTGCTCAAAAGGAAAATCTTCGCCACAATATTGCTGAAAGTACGCCTTAGATACCTGGGCATTCACTGCTCTCGTTTTTAACAACACTTCGTCAGGTACATGGAATCCTCGTACGGCAGCAGCTTCTACCCATGCACGCATATATATCCGCTCGGTATCTAATAACGTTCCATCCACATCAAAAATAATCGTATTTATCATGAATTCTCCTACCCTCTCAATATTATTTCTATTCAACATTATTCTAACAAATGCAGCATTAAACTTCAAATAGATTTTTATATTAATACTATAGACAAAACGCATATAATAAACTTGCCGTGGAGAGCTTATCGATCCTCCACGGCAAGTTTATTATGCAGTTCTGTTCGTGAGTTGCCGGGACAGTGAAATCATGAACTCTGTCTCCTCAAATGCTTTCAGTGCCTCTATGGCGGCATTTGTATGCTCCTGGATGAGTTTTTCGCATTTTTCAAGACCGTACAGCCGAACAAATGTATTTTTATTTCCATCCATTCCGGTTGCTTTTCCCAGTTCTTCCGCATTACCGATTACATCCAGCATATCATCACGAATTTGAAACGCCAATCCAAGATGTTCAGCAAACATGCCTGCTGCGGCAATTTGTTCCATGGAGCCGCCGCCGGCATAAACGCCCAACATGCACGCCGCTTTAATCAATGCGCCAGTTTTCCTGGATTGGATATCAAGCACTTCCTGTTCCGTGCATTGGCGTTGTTCACTCTGAATATCAAGCACTTGGCCGCCAACCATACCGGTAACACCTGCGCATTGGGCCAGGGTCATCACTGCAAGTGATCTGGATTCTGCGTTTTGCGGCGCCAAAGATAAATAACTAAATGCTTCTGTAAGCAGTGCATCACCGGCCAAAACGGCCAATGCTTCGCCGTAAACCTTATGGTTGGTGGGTTTTCCACGACGAAAATCATCATTATCCATACAGGGGAGATCATCATGAATCAAACTGTAAGTATGAATCATCTCCACTGCAGCGGCAAAATGTGTGGCTTGTTGCCAATCACCGCCGCACATACGGCAAAAATCGAACACAAAAACAGGACGCAACCGCTTTCCCCCTGCCAATAAGCTATAACGCATAGACTCAGACAAGGTTTTCTGCGGAGCATCACTATCGCAAAACCATTGATCGTTTAAAAAGCCTTCAATGTGTGTCAGATATCTTTGATACCGATCCTTAAACGTCATCAGAAAAGGCCTCCTCCACAGGGCTTCCGTCGGCAGCTGAAGCGATTTTTTTCACCTGCAACTCAGCGTTATCTAAAAGCTTCCCGCAGCTGTCAACCAACGCCGTGCCTTCCTGGAACAGCTTCAGTGATTCCTCCAGCGGAGCATCTCCGCGTTCCAATAAACGAACAATTTGCTCCAAGCGTTGCATATTTTCTTCAAATGATTTCTTGTTTCCACTCATATATCATTCTCCTTAATTTCAACTACAGTGGCACCGATCAAACCGTCACTTAATTGTATAGATACTCGCTTTCCGCGCTCCGTTTGTTTAACAGAACGAACAACCTCGCCCTCTGCGGTTTGAACCATGGAATATCCTCGAGTAAAAACCTTTAACGGACTCATTGCATCCAGTTTTGCTGTCCCCGCAAGGAATCTTTGCCTATATCTATTCAAAACAGCGCTTTGCGCACTAATTAGATTATTTCGTAGGCCAGTAAGGCGTTCATGTTGCTTAATAATATATGCATCCGGTCTTTGCAGAGCACCGGATTGGGACAACAGGTTTAAGTGGTTTCTTTCGTTTTTTAATCTACGAGACATGGCTGCGGTCATCGTTTCTGCCATTGAGTCCAGTAATTGCCGTAGGGAATCCTGATCCGGAACAGCAAGTTCTGCTGCGTTGGAAGGTGTTGCCGCGCGAAGATCTGCGACAAAGTCCGAAATAGTTACATCTGGCTCATGCCCAACTGCAGAAATTACCGGTATTTTAGAATTATAAATAGCAACCGCCACTCGTTCGTCGTTAAATGCCCACAAATCTTCAATGGAACCGCCACCTCGTCCGACGATCAAAACGTCAGCTAATTCATATTTATTGGCATATCGAATTGCAACAGCAATTTCACCAGGAGCCTCCTCACCTTGTACACGAACAGGCAGTAACAAAACTTTAGTCAAGGGATAGCGCTTGCGCAAAATGCGAAGCATGTCATGAATAGCCGCTCCGGCAGAGCTTGTAATAATACCAATGGTTTTGGGATACTGCGGAATACTTTTTTTGTGTGCTGGGTCAAATAGTCCCTGCTGTGCAAGCTTAGCTTTAAGTTGCTCAAAGGCAGCGTACAAATCGCCAATTCCATCCATTGCTAAATTGGTGCAATATAGTTGATATGCTCCGTCTCTCGGATACACAGAGATACTGCCAATTGCAATGACCTTCATGCCGTTTTCCGGTTTAAAACGCAGACGCACAGAGTTGCCCCGAAACATGACTGCCTTCAAGGCGCCTCCCTCATCTTTTAGTGTAAAATAATGATGCCCGGAAGGATAAACCTTATAGTTACTAATCTCTCCTTTTACCGCAATACCGGATAGTAGAGGATCACGATCCATCATGCCCTTTAAGTATTCATTTATCTGGGTTATGGTTAAGATCTGCTGTGACATAGGATCACTCCGTCATTCTATGAGTCAGTACTGCCACTCCCATGGCATTGTCTGTGGAGTATTGTGGCAGCGCGAATATGGGATTTAAGGGCTCCATAGCCATACGCAACATGGAGTTCGAGGCAACACCACCCGAAAAGACCACAGGAAGTCCAGGATGCGCTTCCAGGGCGTTTTTTGTTGCTTGATAAACTACATAGCAAATGCAGCGCAGCGCGTATCCAGCAGTCTCGTATGGGTCCTGTGTGGACGCATAGTACTGCTGGATCTTATTTTGAACGCCGGATAATGAAAACTCACTTCCGGAGCATTTTACGCGAAAATAATCAGTGTTTCGGGATTCTGCGCTTAGCTGATCCAAATGCTTTCCTGACGGAAACGGAAGCTGCAGTATTTGTCCGGTTCGATCAATTAGCTGACCGGCGGAAATATCTGAAGTGCCGCCAATTATTTCACAAGCCACATTCTTCCCTTCCGGACGTACCAATAATAATTCAGTCGTTCCACCGGATAAGTGCCAAGCAAGATGTGGTTCGTCTAGCAAATCCATTCTGCCCGCGCTCCAAAGTGATGCAGCGACATGTCCCTGCTGGTGAGAACATTCGACTATAGAAACGTGAAGGGCGTCTGAAAGCACTTTAGCGTGGGAGTAGCCCACCATGAAACATGGCATATAGCTTCCGGCGATTGCCCTGGGACGGGTACTAACACCTATTGCACGAATTTCCGTGTCCGATATATGGGAAAATAGCCTGCCGGCAAGCTCCGGCAGGCTTTTAGTATGATGAAATACCGCATCGGATTGACGCAGTCCCAACTGACCTTGCTTAACAGGAAGAAGTTGAGAAACATTAACACCATCAATACCGTTAAAAAAGGCGATAGATGTGGTGTAATTACTGGTATCAAAACCGAGTACATTCATTATTTTGACTCTCCGTTCAAGCCGCGCGCAAAAGCACCTAAAATACCATTAACAAACGCGCCGGTGTCATCACCGTCGTACATTTTTGCCAATCTAACAGCTTCGGATATAGCTACTCCGGTAGGAACATCCTCTACATATAGAATCTCAAAAATAGCCAATTGCATAATGGTGCGTGCCAAACGAGAAATTCTGGAAATATCCCAGCCGATAGAGTATTGTTGGATATATCCATTTAGGTCATCCGTGCGATTAGCAACCCCAATGACTACATTGTCAATATATGCCATTTGTGCACGACTGGGACGATCGGAGTACACCTGGTTCTCCTCGCGGAGCTTATCATAATACTCCTTGTCAAGCCTTGTAGCAATGACCTGCTCCGGATCATCTCCTGTAAAATTTCGGCTGTAAATCAAATGTACTGCCAATTCTCTGGCGTTTCCTCTTGTCATAAGGACTCCTTATTTACGAATAATACCGGTTACATTCACATTAATCGTGTTAACAGCAATGCCGGTCATAGCTAATACCGCATTGCATACGGCGCTCTGCACAGCTTTGGCCACATCAAACACACTCTGACCATAAATCACGAGAATGTTGCACTCAATAGACAATTCATCCTCCTGGGAAATAGAGATGCGCAGGCTCTTGCTGCGATTCTTAACAGAGCCGTTGCCCAAACCGGCAACACCCTCGACCTCACATACGGCATGTGCAACGATGGTAGAGATAACATCCTCGGAAATCATAACATTACCGTTTTCCTGGGTCTGATTAATATACTGTTTGGTTTCTGCCATAACGGTTCCTCCTGATTGTTCCCTACTGGTGTAGGGCAAAGTTTTATATATTTTATCACAAATCGAAAAAAATACAACTGTTTTCTTAAAATGATACACAAGTAATGCATCAAACCCTTGCATGTACTTCCTTAATTTTCTTGCGAATTTCCAACAAGTCTTCAAAGGCTTCCGGTCTTTTACCTGGATCGCGAAGTAAAGCCGAAGGATGGTAAGTAGCAGTCATCCAAATTCCATTTCTGCACCACCACTGACCATGTTCCCTTGTAATTCGAAAATCCGGATCAATAATGCGTGTGGCAGCTATTCTGCCAAGACACACTACAATTTGGGGTTGAATTAACGCAAACTGTTGACGCAAATAACCGATACAAGCCTCCTGTTCCTCCGGCTTGGGATCCCTGTTCATGGGCGGTCTGCATTTTACGATATTGGCTATGTAGGTGTTGGTCCTGTCAAGATCAATAATGGAAAGCATACTGTCCAAAAGCTGTCCAGCAGGTCCAACAAAGGGCTCCCCTTTTAAATCTTCCTGTTCTCCAGGTCCTTCGCCAATAAAAAGGATATCGGCATCCTGTCGTCCAACACCAAATACAACATTTGTTCGTGTTTGGTGCAGAGCACATTTTTGACAGCCTAAGCATGTTTGTCTTAAAGATTCCCAGTCAGGCATAACTGCAACACCTTACCTTTTATTTCTTTGACGGCGCTGTCTTTTAGCCGTTATGCGCCTTTTTCGATAAATCATATATGTCATATATGCCAACAAAACACCAATGATGGCAAGTAAAACAACAGTCAGCGCAGTATTCATCTTGTTTTCGCTTTTCGTTTTCTGAACAACAAGCGTTTCTGTATTTGCACCAACAGAATTCATCGCAAACAGTTCTGCTTCTGCAATGCATACATCACCATACATGTACCGCGCAACAGACAGTTTCTCACCTTCCTGGATCGGAGCGCTCAGTTCTTCTCGCAAATGATCGTACTCAATTGTGATATTATCCATAGTAACACCATCGGGCAAAACAGTGGCCGCAGGCTCTTTTGTGCCCAAATTCACTGCACAATCACCGTTGGTTACTGTTCTCTGAAGCAGGATCTGTCCTTCATAAATCAATTGATATGCACTAAAATCATCGAAGCCTAAATCCAGCAGGTCACTGGTTTCAGTGTAGCCGCCAAAGCTTCGGACTTTCACGCCATTTTCTTCATAGACAGATTCTGAGCCCATGATAATCACTATAAATCGCAGGCCGTTAGATTCAGCAACCGATGCTATACAACGTGATTTATCATTGGCAACTCCGGTCCTGCTTCCTTTTACGCGGCTATCATAATCAAACTTTTGATCATTTAGCAACAAATTCTCGGAAGCTAGGTTTCGCTCTTCAGAAAGAAGATTGGCAGGAACAGTGTAATAGACTGTGCCCAAAATATCACACAATGTTTCATTGGCAACCGCAGCGGTCATGATTCTCCCCATATCTCTTGCAGTTGTATATTGCATATCGTTGTGAAGGCCATGCGCATTGGTGAAATTTGTATCTTTACAACCAAGCTCTGTAGCATAGGCGTTTAGCATTTGAACAAATGCTTCTTGACTGCCAGCAATATGGTCAGCTATCAAAGCTGCGGCATCGTTTCCAGAATCGACCAGCATGCAATACAGCAAATCTTCCAGTGTTACAACTTCACCATCCGTAAATTTAGTCATAACGGCATCCTTGTCCACCGTATCCAGCACAGCGCTGCGAACAGTTACTTTCGAAGCTAGATCTCCCTCTTCTATGGCAATTAACGCAGTTAAAATCTTAACAAGACTAGCGGGAGACATTTTTTCGTCAGCATTGTATGCATGCATAAGTGTTTGCGTAGTAACTTCATACAAAATCACAGATTTCGCATTGGTAATCAGCTGCTCAGTTCCTAACACTGGGACTTCTGCATCAAATGTGTGACTACCCTTTCTGATGGATTCCTTTTCAGTATCCTCAGTAGCATAACCGGAAATTGACAAAAACCCGGTGAGGTATATAGATAATAGCAACAGAGCGATGATCTTTTTCATAATTTATCCTCAACATCCTAAGTATTGGGCTTGCCCAATGTAAATTTATCATGTATAATATTTAAAACATTATATCAGCTTTTCCAGTTCCAGTCAATCCGTGAGGTAGTATATGACATGAAAAACATCAAATACATTTTAATCCTGTTAACAGCTGTTATGTTAGCAATTAACCTGGGTATTTTTCTGGGAAGAAATAATTCTGACGGCTCTGTTACAGCCCTTGTAGAAAGACGATCTGATTCTTCCGACCTAATAGATCTGAATAAAGCAAAGGTTTCTCAATTAAGCATGCTTCCGGGAATATCCGAAGCTATGTCACGAAGGATCATCGAATACCGTGATGAGCATGGGCCATTCGAAAGTATTTACGACCTTTTAGAGATACCTGGGATCTCGTATAAAACAATGGATGAGATAAAAGACTACATTACTGTAGAATAATAGGAGGATATGTCATGAAGTTTATTTCCTGGAACGTAAACGGGTTGAGAGCCTGCATGCAAAAAGGCTTTATGGATTTCTTTAATAATATAGATGCAGATGCATTCTGTCTACAGGAAACTAAGCTGCAGGATGGTCAAATTCAAATTGACGTCCCCGGATATAGTCAACATTGGAATTATGCGCAAAAGAAGGGCTATTCCGGAACGGCGATTTTTACTAAAAAAGTCCCGATATCGTGCATTAACGATATCGGTGTTGAAGAGTTAGATACTGAAGGCCGAGTGATTACTGCAGAATATGATGATTTCTATTTGGTAACTTGCTACACGCCCAACTCACAGCGTGAGCTTGCACGATTGGAACATCGAATGAAATGGGAGGAAGCATTTACTGCATATTTACAAAATTTAGATGAGAAGAAGCCTGTGATTTTATGCGGCGATCTCAATGTTGCGCATCAACCAATTGACTTAAAAAATCCTTCCTCTAACCATCATAATGCCGGTTTTTCGGACGAGGAGCGCGGATGCTTTTCCAATTTGTTGAACAAAGGTTTTACGGATTCTTTCCGGTATTTAAATCCAGACAAAACCGGTGCATATACATGGTGGAGCTATATGTTTAATGCCAGAAAGAACAATGCAGGATGGCGTATCGATTACTTTATAGTTTCCGACCGTATTGCAAACAAAATTACAGCAGCCCCTATATACTCCGAGATCATGGGTTCAGATCACTGTCCCGTTGGCCTTGAGATTGATCTTTGATCATAATGCCTGCCTCTCCGTTTTTTACAGAAAGGCAGGCATTTTGTAATTTGCAGATAGCATTGAATTGATCAAGCTCAGTAAGCGAAAAAAATTGTGAATCCTTTATGTTAAAAACATGAAAGCTTATCTCCCCTGCTCCAATCCTCTTCAAGGGAATTGCCTTATTGATTACAAACAAATTCTTTTCCGGAATGCATACACCTAAATCGAACACTTCATTTTCGATGCACATTCGAATTCTTCTGATTTTCTTGTCCGGAAAATTGCAACAACAACGAATATGCAAATACAATCCCTTCCGGGTAATAAACGCCGTACCTACCGTTTGTCCATCCATCAATACTTTTTTAGTTACTTGCAAAACAAGCACCTCCTTAATGCATCATATGCATTAAGGAGGTGATCATTTACTGAACTTTATCACTAAGCCCAAAGCTTACTGCGATTGCCGTATCTACCATCGCCATGTGCGCCTCATCCAGCTTGCCCATGTGTTCACGCAATCTGCGTTTATCAATGGTACGAATCTGTTCCAACAAAATCACCGAATCCTTGCTTAGGCCAACACTGCCACCGGCAATGTTAATATGTGTAGGGAGCCTGGCTTTTCCTGTTTGGCTGGTTATGGCCGCTGCAATGACTGTGGGAGAATGTCTGTTTCCGGTATCGTTCTGTACGATTAACACAGGTCTTGTGCCTCCCTGTTCGCTTCCGACGACCGGAGATAAGTCGGCATAGAAAATATCGCCACGTTTAACCGTGCTATCCATATACTTCACACTCCGTGGATAATCATTGCCTGCGCTACCGGATAATACTCCATATGTAACGCGGCTGATAATATTGTCCCACGTATGGAAGAAAATATACGGCAGTGCTGGTAAAATATCCTATGCATCTACCGACATTATGCTACGAAATAGTAAAGTTTTCGATAACAAGCGTCAGAACTTTACGCCCTTTCCACAGCATCTGCACACTAACTGGCATATCTTGCACATCAAGTTGAATATCAACCTGTAGTGCCTCATTCTGATAACTATCGTCAAGACTTATCAAAAGACCGTCTTTAGATTTTCCGCAGGCATGAATGTAGCCACTTCTAAGTGTGTTCATCATCACCCATGGCGCACTTACCGGCGTAATATAGTCATCGGCCAGCGGCGGAAACGCAAGGACTTGTCCATCAAAGGTCAAATTGCTCTGTGTGGAAGATATGCTGCCAGTTATGCCGGCGATGGAATCCGGGGAAATGACCTCAAAATCCACCTTTCCTTGCGAATCCGACACACAGTGCATTTTAAAAACATAAACGGAATCCGTATAATCCGCTGTTATGGTAGCATCAAAAGAACACTGCTCTGCTTTGATGATTCGTTGCCGCAACGCTAAGGCTCGGTCCATCTGGTCTTCAGCAGCAGTACAGCCAAAGAGCAGCATAACTGCCAACAGACAGATTCCAATCCTTTTCAATATGTACCACGTCCTATTTCATTAGTCGCGGAAGAACATTCAGCATATCTGTAGGAAGCATACCATATTGACCAATTTCCTGGGCGCATATATCACCCGCTGCACCGTGTAGCCATGCACCACAGGCGGCAGCCTGCAAAGGAGCAATCCTCTGCCCGACCAGGCTCACAATGATACCAGCAAGTACATCACCGCTGCCGCCAACTGCCATCCCCGGATTTCCGGTCGAGTTTATCATACAGTTTTCACCGTCAGTAATGATTGATCCATGACCTTTCAGCACCACAATAGCTCCCAACTCATTGGCCAATGCAACAGCAGCGTCAACACGATCCTCATTTAATGAAGAAAGTCTTCTGAACTCTCCGGGATGAGGGGTCAAGATAGATATATCCGTTCTTCTGCGCAATATATTTTTATGCGCGGCAATGACATTTATGCCATCCGCATCCAAAACAACAGGCCCATGAAAGGATTCCAAAACGGTTTTAACAGTAGAAAACACACCAGCAGATTGTCCCAGTCCGGGGCCAATCAAAACAGCATCCATTTTGGGCAAAAGATTCCGTATTATTTCTGATGCGCCCTCGGCCAAAGTGCCATTATCATCCGGCATAGGCAAGATGATTGGCTCTGTCAGCTTAACTGCTTCAATCTCATAAATAGAATCCGGAACAGCCAAATATACAAGGCCGGCACCGCTGCGCAATGCTCCCAAAGCAGCCAATGCCGGTGCGCCAGTATAGCCTTTGCTGCCGCAAATCAGCAACACTCTACCATAGTCACCTTTGTGAGAATCAGCATGTCTATTCGGTAGTATGGATTCAACATCCGATGATGTTAAACGGGAAATATTCATAATTATCACCTCTAGTGGATTCATACTACCATTATAAAAAATCACTGTCAATAAATGGATTTAATTTATTCTGAGAATTCTTCTGGTTTCTTGAATATTTCTCCTTGCAATTTTATTATTTATATGGTAATATCTCAAAAGATATTCAAAAGCTATGAATGGGCTGTCCTGTTTTGAGAACACATTTCCAGAGAGAGCGGTACTGGTGGGAGCTGCTTATGTGCAAATTAGGGCCTTCTCCCAGGAGCTGCTGACTGAAATATTAGTAGGATCAGCCGGGTGATTCCGTTAACGATCATATAAGCTGCACCTATTGGTGAATTGCGGGTGGTACCGCGGAAGGATTGCCTTTCGTCCCGAACATGGGATGAATGGCATTATTTTTTTAAATTACCTGTTATTAGGAAGGAGAACATAGAATGAAACAACAGTTGGAGCAAATCAAGCTGCAAGCACTCAGCGCTCTTGAAGAAGCTGCAACCCCTGCTGCATTAGAGGAGCTGCGTGTCGCTTATCTCGGCAAAAAGGGTGAGCTTACTGCAGTATTAAAGCAGATGGGCAAGCTGACTCCCGAGGAACGTCCTGTGATGGGCCAGATTGCAAACTCTGTTCGTGCCCAAATTGAAGAAAAGCTGGAAGAGCGTAAAACTGCAATCAACGCTGCTGTGTTGGAAGCAAAATTGGCCGCAGAATCCCTGGATGTAACCATTCCCGGTGATGCTATTGTCATGGGTCATGAGCATCCGATGAATCAGGTTTTGCAGGAGATCAAAGATATCTTTGTGGGGATGGGTTATCAAATTGTTGACGGCCCCGAAGTAGAATTGGCTTCTTATAACTTTACCCGTCTGAACATCGAAGAGGGACACCCTTCTCGTGACCGTTCCGATACCTTCTATTTTACGGACGACGACTCGGTTCTTCTTCGGACACAGACCAGCCCCATGCAGATTCGATTTATGGAGAACCACAAGCCCCCGCTGTGCATGCTGGCTCCCGGTCGTGTGTTCCGCAAGGACGAGGCTGATGCTACCCACTCCCCTATGTTCCATCAGATTGAAGGCCTTGTAGTGGCCGAGAATATCACTATGGGTGATCTTAAGGGTGCGTTGGTTAATATTATGCGCCGTATTTATGGGCACGACACCCAAACTCGTTTCCGCCCCCATCACTTCCCTTTTACTGAGCCCAGCTGCGAAATGGACATGCAGTGTCATAAGTGCCACGGCACCGGCGAGGTAAACGGCCAGGTCTGCTCCACTTGCCATGGCGAAGGTTGGATTGAACTTTTGGGTGCCGGAATGGTTCATCCCGATGTGCTGAAAACTTGCGGTATTGATCCCGAAAAGTATTCCGGCTTTGCTTTTGGCATGGGTTTGGAGCGTATGGCCATGGGTCGACTGAAGATCACGGACCTTCGTTTGATCTTCGATAATGACATGCGGTTCCTGAGCCAGTTCTAAGGAGGTATAAGGATGAAGCTTAACAGAAATTGGATCAACGAGGATTTTGTAGATCTTTCTCATGTTTCCGATAAGGAATATGTTGACACTCTGACTGTTTTTGGACAGAAAGTGGAAACTTATGAACGGTTGGATGCAGAAATCAAGAACGTTGTTGTAGGCAAGGTTGTATCCATTGTTCGTCACGAAAATTCTGATCACATGTGGGTATGCCAGGTCGATGTGGGCCAGGAAGAGCCCGTCCAAATCGTCACCGGTGCACAGAATGTGAAGGAAGGCGACTTGGTTCCTGCTGCATTGCATAACTCCTGGCTGCCCGGTGGTATTCATATTACTAAAGGCAAGCTTCGCGGAGAAAAGTCTAACGGAATGCTTTGTAGCCTGGCAGAGCTGAATCTTACAATTGGTGATTTTCCCTATGCAATTGAAGATGGCATTTGGATCATCGAAGAGGATTGCAAGCCCGGCGATGACATTAATACCGTAATCGGCAATGATGATACGGTTGTTGATTTTGAAATCACCAATAATCGTCCTGACTGCTACTCTATTATTGGCTTGGCAAGAGAATCTGCAGCAGCTTTTGGCCTGCCTATGAAGCATCATGAACCTGTTGTTAAGGGCAGTGATGCTGGCTCTATGTATGACTTACTGGATGTAGAAGTGCCTGCAGAATCCCTCTGCAACCGCTACTCTTCCCGTATCGTTGCAAATGTAAAAATCGCTTCCTCTCCTAAGTGGCTTCGAGATCGTCTGCGCGCAAATGGTGTGCGCCCCATCAATAACATTGTTGACATTACCAACTATGTTATGCTGGAGTATGGCCAGCCCATGCACGCATTTGACTACCGCTATGTGGGTTCCGGCAAGATCATTGTCCGCGAAGCAGAAGAAGGCGAAACCCTGACCACTCTGGACGGCAATGTTAGAACGCTGAAGCCTGGCATGCTGGTAATTGCTGATGCCGAAAAGCCCATCGGTCTTGCCGGTATTATGGGTGGTGAGAATTCTGAGATCCTGGACGATACTACCACTGTCGTGTTTGAATCTGCGAACTTCAATGGTACCAGCATACGCCAGACTGCTTTGGCATTGGGTATGCGCACGGAATCCTCGGGTAAGTTTGAGAAGAATTTGGATCCCATGATGACTGTTCCTGCGGTACAGCGCGCTTGTGAGCTCGTAGAGCTTCTGGAGTGCGGTGATGTGCTGGATGGCATTATTGATATTGTCAATTACGTTCCTCAGCCTAAAACAGTCTCCCTGGAGCCCGAGAAGATCAATGCGTTACTAGGCACGCAAATCTCTCGAGAGGATATGATCAAGTACCTGGAATTGCTTGAAATTCCTGTAGAAGACGATTCTATTCTGGTTCCCTCTTGGCGTCCTGACCTAAATCTGATGGCTGATATTGCAGAAGAAATTGGCCGCTCCTTTGGATACAATGAAATCCCCACCACCGATTTCAAAACATCTACACAGGGTGGATATACTCCCGAGATGAAATTCGAATCCAAAGCAGGAAGTCTTTGCAGAGCGCTTGGATACAGTGAGATCATCACTTACTCCTTTGTTTCTCCTGCCATCTTTGATCAGATCAGGATTCCGGAAGACAGCACGCTTCGCAACACTTTGAAGATCCAGAACCCCCTGGGTGAGGACACATCCATTATGCGTACTACTGCACTGCCTTCTATGCTGGATATTCTGTCTAGAAATTATGCATATCACAACAAGTCTGCAAAGCTTTATGAGATGGCAAAGGTATACATTCCCGTTGAGGGACAGGTATTGCCTGAAGAGCCCAAGTATCTTATGCTGGGCTCCTACGGAGCCGGTGAGTCCTTCTTTACCTTAAAGGGAGAGTTGGAGGCGCTGCTGAATGGATTGCGCATAAAAAAAGCAAGCTACACTGCGGTGAATGATAATCCTTCCTATCATCCCGGTCGTTGCGCCAAGGTGGCTATTGATGGCGTGGATGTTGGTTACATCGGTCAGATCCATCCTTTGGTTGCAGAAAACTATGGCATGGACAGTGAAATCTATTGTGCGCAAATCAACTTTACTGCTCTTTATGCGCTGCAATTGGGCGCTCCCACTTATGCTCCCCTGCCCAAATACCCCGCTGTCACTCGTGACATTTCTGTGGTATGCGATGAAGCGATTACCGTTGCCCAGGCTGAAGACGTTATTTCCGCTGCAGCGGGCAAGCTGTTGCGTAGCATTCGCCTGTTTGACATTTATCGCGGCACAGGCATCGCCGACGGCAAAAAGAGCATGGCATTTACCCTGGAACTGCGTGCAGATGATCGCACCTTGACCGACACTGACTCCGAGCAGGTAATGTCTAAGGTTCTCAGCGCGCTGGCAGACCAATTGGGAGCCACGCTGAGATGATATAAAAATTTCGAAAAAATCTTATAAAACACTTTACACCCGTTAAATTTTGGGATATAATGTTTTCAATATTTGAAAGGGGGGTCGTTCCCATGCCGGATAACACCAGAAATACCATTAAATTTAGGGTCCCAGGTGATGACAAAGAAAATATGCGTCAGATTCTGCGTAGTGTGTTCGACGCCTTGAATGAGAAGGGTTATAACCCGATCAATCAGATCGTTGGCTACCTGTTGACTGAGGATCCCACCTATATCACAAACTACAATAATGCCCGCAGCATGATTTGTAAGATTGATCGTGATGAGCTTCTTCAGGAATTGGTACATTGCTATCTGTTTGAAAATCCCTAACTATTTATCTGAGGCTTTCGCACTGCGGAAGCCTCAATAATCAATTTAACCCGGAGGTTATTATGTCTGGAGAAAAGAAAGTTCTGATGTATAAGGGCCATCCGCTGATGCGCAAGGACAATTTGATCTATTACGGCTCTATGGCAGACAGCCATATCGTAATGCTTCAAGTATTAGAAACAAAAAACCTGGGCGATACCGAAATCGCTACCAGAGTTTCTGTTCAGCTTCAGTTGACTGATCCTGCAGCCAAAAGCCGTGACCGCGTAGTTAAGAAAAGTGAGAAAATCGGTCTGTATACTGCCTTGGATGTGGGCTGTGTTTGGCTGACCAGAGCCCTGGCCGGTAAATAATTTAACAAAAATCCGCTGATTCTATATCAGCGGATTTTTTATTATTTATTGCGCATAATAACAAAAAAACAAAAGGGTTGATTTAATTGACAAATCAGAAAGTCGGAAGACAAAGCTTTGTGTTAACAAATCCTCCGGTAATAAGTGCATGGGCCAGTGTAGCAGGTAAAAAGGAATCTGAGGGGCCTCTTTCATCATATTTTGATGTTAAGAATAACGACACATATTTTGGGCAGAAAACCTGGGAGCAGGGCGAAAAGAAAATGCAGCAGCTGGCGCTGCAGACTTTAGCTCAAAAGGCAAATATTCACACCAGAGATTTCGATCTTGTCATCTCCGGAGATTTATTAAATCAGTGTATCGGTTCTTCCTTCACCCTTCGGAACACCGGAATACCTCATTTAGGGTTATACGGTGCGTGTTCTACAATGGCCGAAAGTTTGTTGGTGTCATCCATGGTAGTTGGTGGCGGATTTTTCAATCAAGTAGTGGCAATGACCTCATCTCATTTTGCATCTTCGGAACGCCAGTATCGTTTTCCTTTGGGCTACGGAGGACAAAGAACACCCACTTCCCAGTGGACGGTGACAGGTTCCGGAGCAGCGCTTGTATGTAAAAGCGGAAAAGGGCCCAAAATAACAGCCTGTACAGTTGGCACAGTAACTGATCTGGGCATAAAAGATGCCAACAATATGGGCGCAGCAATGGCGCCTGCAGCATACGCTACAATCAAAACACATTTTGAGGATCTAAACCTTAAACCCGAAGATTATGATTTAATCGTTACAGGTGATCTTGGACAGCTTGGCAAGGAAATGTTGCTTGCACTGGCACGGAAAGACGGACTTGGATTAGGCGGACGATTGACGGATTGTGGCACGATGATCTATGACCTGCAAAAACAGGATGTACACGCAGGAGGATCCGGCTGCGGGTGCAGCGCAATTACACTATGCGGTTATCTGTTAAACAAGCTTCAAAGCAATAAACTCAAAAAAATTCTATTCTGCGGAACAGGCGCACTGCTCTCCCCTACTTCAACGCAACAGAATCTTCCGATCCCCGGTGTATGTCACGCAGTGTCAATTACAGGAGGCTAAAATGGAGTATTTAAAGGCTTTTATTTTTGGAGGTCTGTTATGTGTAATAGGTCAAATCCTTATTGATAAGACGAAACTTACACCAGCAAGGATATTGGTTGGATATGTTGTATGTGGAGTAATATTGGGAGCACTGGGCGTTTATAAACCGTTTGCGGAGTACGCAGGCGCTGGAGCAAGCGTTCCGTTGACCGGCTTCGGGTATAGTTTGGCCAAGGGCGTTCGTGAGGCCGTCGATAAATCTGGAATAATCGGTGTGTTTACCGGCGGTATTCAATCCACCGCCGGAGGAATAACGGCTGCAATCACAGCAGGACTTATCGTAAGTATTATCTTTAAAGCTAAGGATAAATCTTAATTGGTGGGGCAAAATATACTTGCGGCATATCCGCTATGAATTGCAAGGAGGTAAGCATAATGAATAATCAGAACAAGAACCAAAATAACAATCAGAATCAGAATCAGAATCAGAACCAGAATCAAAACAAAAACAGCAATAGTAACAGCAATCAGAATAAAAACTGCAGATAAAGAATACCGCCGGAAGGAATTATCCTTCCGGCGGTCAGTCTGTCAAAGAACCCCTGTTTTTGTTAGGCAAAAACAGGGGTTTTGGTGTATTTAGGTGTAAATAGCAGTAATATTTGAGAGAAAAAGGAGTTATTCCAACTCCAATTTGCCAGCTTTTTCAGATTCATGGCAGCATATTTAAGCCTGACCCATCTTGTGACCGCGGCCAAGCCTCTATGGTGTGTATATCGCATTGCGTGCTTCTCTTTTGCATCTGCAAAGACACGCTCAATCGTCTCTTTGCGCTGTGCATAAATATCTTTCGCACGCTGTGTCTTTCGTATCTGCTCTACCAAATCCAGATACTCTTGCCAAATGTGAGCTGTGTATAACTTTTGTCCCTTTTCGTTTGCTCCGCACTTTGCCTTACAAGGGCAATTGACACATTCTTTCGGTGTGCTGCGGTAGGCTCTCTTACCGTCCCGGTCAGTAGTGGTATGTCTTAATATTCCTCCACGGGGGCAGGTATATGTATCGTTTACCGGATCGTAGGTATATTCCCACGGCTTATATCTTTCTTGGTTTCCATTATATCTTGTATAGGGTAAAACTGGTACTTTACCATCGTCTAAGGTTTTCTTTGCTATCCATGGGGTCTTATACCCGGCATCCATTGTTACAAACTGTACTGCGTGCTTATGTGTTACATTGTCATATAGGGTATCCCACGCTACACTATCGTGTACATTACCTGCGGTTACT